>JBBIKO010000025.1:2097-13401 GCA_037445415.1 Bacteroidota bacterium | reverse complement strand
GGGTTTGGGCTAAATGGAAGCAATTTAGTCAAAGTTTTAAAGTTTTCTAATTCCCCTTACGTTATTATTGAGCTTAATGCCGAAACAGTAAAAAAAAATATAAATAAAGAACCAATTTTTTTTGGTGATGCTACAAATAAAGAAGTGTTGAACAAATGTGGCATAAAAGATGCTTCAGTGCTTGTAATAGCTATTTCCGACCCTTATGCAACAAGAAAAATTACTCAAATAGCTCGAAAAGAAAACAATAATTTGTACATTTTAGCCAGAACACGCTATGTTAAAGAAATTGATGAACTATTAAATATTGGTGCAAATGAAGTTATTCCCGAAGAATTCGAAACCTCACTCGAAATTTCGTCGCGTGTTTTAAATCATTACGGCATCCCAAAAAATACAATCATCGAACTAATAGATAATCTTCGTGGTGATTGTTATAAGGTATTAAGAACAGTTTTTAATCCTTCGCAAAATCGTTTTCCAAATAATGAAGCTTTAAAAGCTCTTGAAAGCATAAACCTTATTATTAAGCCTAATAGTTTTTGGAATAATAAAAGCATTGAAGAACTTCAAATTAGGCAAAAAACAGGAGCTACTATTATTGCTATTGTTCGAGAAAACGAACAAATAATAAACCCGCAAGCCAATTTTGTTTTTAAAGAAAATGACATTATTATGATTGTTGGAAATAAAAAAGATGTTTTTAACGCATATCGTTACTTTTACAACAATAATACTTTGTAATACAGTATATTAAATAATGCTTTCAATTACTAAAAGCTCTTCGAAAGGCATATCAAATTTTTTTCCTATTAAATATGACCCTTTGTAAACATCAGAACTGAAATTGCACGAAACAATAATTCCATTTTCTACTAAGCACTCTAATGAAACATTCTTAATATTATCTTTGTAAGTAAAAGCTTTGGTATAAGCATAATTCCATTCCCATGTTGAAAATTTAGTTTTTATAATATCTTCAATATTTTTAATATCGTACTCATTAAGCCTTAATTCGTTTTCAATGCCATAATATTCACACATAAAATTTTTTAATTCAGAAACTATTTCATCAAAACTAAAACGAAAATTAATTTCTGTTAGCAAATTGGTAACAAGCGATGGTTTTGAAGCAATACTATTGCATATAAACTTATTGCGTTCTACTAATAATGCTTCTTTTAAATTTTCGAGTGATGAATATATAAGCAGTGTTCCATGCTGAAGGGTTCTACTTTTGAAAATATGTGCAGCTGTTCCTGTAATTTTTTTATTGTTAACAATAATATCGTTTTTTATATTCTGCTTAGCTTCAATACCTACTTTATTTAAGAACTTAATTACCGGCATAAGAAAAGACGAAATATTAATTTTTGGATTATTATTTATTATTGAAATATTGAGATTGCCTTCATCGTGATAAACTGCCCCACCACCGCTAATCCGTCGAACAATAGGAATATTATTTTTTTTAATAAACTTAAAATTAGCTTCTGCAAAAGCATTTTGATGTTTCCCTATTATCACAGAAGGGCTGTTAATATAAAAAATTAAAAATTCATCGTTAAATCTATGTAACAAATAATGTTCTAATGCGGCATTATTATATGGCGATTGAAAAGGACTGAAAATAAAGTACATAAATTATTTAGTTTATAATTGTTTTTGTTTCTATTATTGTCTTGCAATGTTTTTTTTGATATTTATTAATAAATGCTTTTGTTAAATCAACACCTATTTGGTTTGCCAAACATATTAAAATCCAGAGAATATCAGCCATTTCCTCTTCTATCGATTTTTTATCTTCATTATCTTTAAACGATTGTTCTCCATAAACACTTGCAATAGTACGAGCAAGTTCGCCTAATTCTTCGGTTAATAAAACCATATTTGTCAATTCGTTAAAATAACGAACACCAACTGATTTTATCCATTTATCTGTAAATTTTTGAAGTTCGTACAAAGTAATTTATTCTATATCCATTTTATATTTCAAAACTACTTAAATTTTATAACCAAATAAAAAATAATCATAAAGACCTTAGCACAAAAGTTTAATTAATGTAAAAAACATTTGCAAATGGTATGCTTAAATAAAACTCAGAAATACTAGCATTACTGATCATTGTGAGCTCCAAAAATGTTTGGATTAGCAATGTATTCAAACTAATATAAAACTGTAGTGAAAACTTGTCGGGTAGCATATTTAGAATAAATGAGCTTGCATCGTAGCAACGCTCCTTGTAATGCCGCGAATAAGAATATCCTAGATATCACAATGAAAACCAGAAAAAGTAATCAGGTAGAATAAATAATGAGATTGTATTATTTTTATACTCCTTGCAATAACCTTACTTCTTGTAATTTAAAATATAGTTTTATCTTGTGCAAAGCTTTCATTATTTAATTTTTTACAAAAACTTATTACATGCATGTGATATTCAAATTTATAAAACTTAAACTCAATTGAAAGTAAAAAATAGTTAATAAACAATTTTTTCATATAAAAAAATTATTATGTATATTGCAACAAAAATAAAGATTATTTAATTAATAATTATTTATATGAAACACAAATGGTTAGCAGTTATATTATGTAGTTCATTAATGTTTGTTTCGAACAATAATGTATTTTCTCAAAAGGTAAAAAGCGAAAGAAACATTAATTTGCAATGGTCAGAAATGGGGCCTTGTAACTATGGTGGTAGAACACGAGCTTTATTAGTAGATCGTTCAAACCCTAACTTGATATATGCTGGAGCTATAGCAGGTGGTTTATGGAAATCCACAACTGCTGGAAGTTCGTGGCAAAAAGTTTCTAATAGCGATATGTTCGATAATATAGCTATAAGTTGCTTATATCAAGCAACAAATGGAGATTTGTATTTTGGAACAGGCGAATATTTCGGATTTGACGGCGGACTTGGTGTACAAGGCAACGGGATATGGAAATCTACTGATGGAGGAAACACATGGACACAATTAACATCTACAAATAACAACGATTTTATTTATGTTACAAATATTTCTGGTGCAGCAAATAAAATATATGCTGCAACTTACAAAGGACTTCGTTTTTCTAACGATGGAGGTCAAACATGGATAAATCCAATTCCTAATACAGATCCCAATTTCGAACAGCCAGCAACAGATGTCGAAGTAAGTTCGGATGGTTCGCTGGTAATTGCATCAATTAATAACAAAACTTATGTGTGTAATACAAGCGACGATAATTTTGTTTTAAAAACCGATATTCCAACAGATGTCATTCGATTAGAATTCGCCATTTCTCATTCAAATGTAAATCGTGCATATTGTTTAGCAGTTGCACAGGATGGAAAATTAAAAAACATTTATAAAACTAGTGATAAAGGAAACACTTGGACAGCAATATTACCAAATGTAACAACTCAATTCCAACCTTTTGGTTTAAATAAAAACAAACAGGGGCGATATCATTCTTCTATTGCTGTTGACCCTACCAATGAAGATAAAATTTTCATTGGAGGTATAGATTTATATTACTATACACCTTCAGACAATTTTGTACAAATTTCAATTTCTTCTGTACCAAGTTTTAGCTCCAATTTCGTTCATGAAAATATTCATAAAGTAAATTTTACACCCAATTATGCTACAAGCAAAACTTTTTATGTATCCACAGATGGAGGAATATTCCGCACAACAGATTCCGGAAATTCTTGGTCGTGGCTAAATAAAAATTACAATACAATGGATTTTTTAAACGTTGGTATTACTTCAAACAATGAAGTAGTTGGAGGAACTGTTCATAATGGAATTTTGTTAAACAACTTAAATGGTAATACAGATAAGCACTTTTTTAAATATTTAAGCGGAACTATTGCAAACGTTCAACGTTTAAGTACAAATCCCAATTTTATGATTGCAACTACAACGTATGGCAAAACTATTAGAACATATCAAGGAGGTTCAGGATTTTCCAGTTTAGCTGTTGTTGATTCAATACCAACCACAGGAGCAAATTTACATTCTTTAGGCACAAGCAAAGAGCCTTTTTTAGCTCCAATACGTGTTCACGAAAAATTTTATGATACTAATTCAATATTTATGTTAGAATACATTGCAGGTAAAACATTAAGATTAGGCGATACAATATTTACAAAAAACCCATATGAAAAAGATATTTATCATATAATCAATGCTACAGACCTTAGTGGCGATACAGTAATAAACAAAAACGACACTGTTTATATAAAAGATCACTACCAAGTATTAACAGCCATTGGTTTAAACAATCGTGTTTGGATTTCTTGGAACGCTTTAAGTCCTGGAATAACACCATCGTGGTACCCGGTTGTTTCTAATACAAACATAAAAAAGGTTAGTACACTCGAATTTACAGCAGATGGAGATATTATTTATTTTGCTGGTTACGATTCTACAACAAATAAAAGCACTGTTTACCGCCTAAAAAATATTCAAGCAGCTAGAACAAAAAGATTGGCTACTTACAACGATTCTATTTGTGTTGTAATATCACAAAAATTAGGAACATTTACAGGTAAAGTTCAAGGATTAGGCATAGATCCGCAAAATAATGAAAATTTAATAGTAACCATTGGCGACTATAGTCAAGGAACAAAAGTGTATTATACTACAAATGCGGCAAGTACAACAAGCGACAGTACAGAGTTAAATTTTGTCTCCAAACAGGGAAATTTACATGAAATGCCTGTATATACTCCTGTTATTATATGGAACAATAGTCAACAAGTTATGTTAGGAACCGAAAAAGGTATTTGGTTTACTGAAGACATAACAGCAACAAATCCAATTTGGATTCAACAAATAGATGGAATGGCCAATATTCCTGTTTATGACTTACGTCAACAAATACTACCCAACGGTTGGGTTCCAAACAATAATGTAGTTTTTGGCGGAATTCAAACAGGTGTATCAAATCATGGAGTTATTTATGCTGCAACACGCGGACGTGGTATTTTCCGTTGCGAAAACTTTAGAGGACCTGTTGGTATTTGCGACATCACTCTTAAAAACAATAATGATATTCTCATTTATCCTAATCCAGCAGATGATTATGCAAATATACAATTTACATTGTCGAGCAACAGCCATGTTGAAATAAACATTATTAATCTTAACGGTCAAAAACTTATAACAAAGAACTTTAATAATCTTAATGAAGGCATACAAACTATCCAAATTACAACAAATAATTTAAAAAGTGGCATATATATAGTATCAATAAAATCAAAAGAAGGACTTTATTTAATAAAGCTTATTAAACAATAAAACATCTGCTTACATTTTGTTTTAGGGTGAAATAAAGCTGTCTCAAAATAACGAGGCGGCTTTATTTATTTTTCCCGACTTCGTCGCAAAAATTGTATAATTATCAAATATACAAATACATAAAAATTCGTATAAGCACTGTACAATTTCTTATACAATTATCCCAAAAACGCAATAGGAAAAATTTCTAATGCGTAGCTTTAAAAAATTTTAATTTTATATAATGACATACAACGTAAAAGCATATATCTTGTAAGAAAATCTAACCCTGCATAATGAATGGTACACAGGTATGTGTATTACATCAAGGGAATTATCACTACCGATTTATTATTCTTATGCGTAATTTGAGGTAAATAAATAAATATTCACTATTTAATATCAAAATGTTATGAAATTTATTAACAACAACCCGTTGAATTATAGACAATTAAAAAGGTTGCCTTTTTGAGACAACCTTCTTTCTTTTTTGTGGGAGCTAATGGATTCGAACCATTGACCCCCTGCTTGTAAGGCAGGTGCTCTGAACCAACTGAGCTAAGCTCCCTTTAAGGTACTGCAAATGTAATAGCAATTTTTTTAATAAACAAATTTAAACTTAAATTTTTAATTAGTTGGTAAGTAACTTTGCTTTTGATTTGTTAAACTTATAAGTGAATAAGAGTTCGTGCGAACCTACGCTATGTTTTCTAATGTCAGAAAATAAAACATCATACGAATACGCAAATACGAATTGATCTTTTTTTATTCCTATATTAACAGCAATAGCTTCATTTGTTCGATACGAGAGCCCAAGCCATAGTAATTGTTTATAAGTAGATTTAATGTTTATATCTAATTGTCCAATTCCAGTTTCAATAAATTTTGTGAGTAGCGAAGGTTCAAAAGAGAAAGTTTCGCTTAATTCGAAATGATAACCACCAGTTAAAAAGTAATGTCGAACTTGCCTATTTTCAACATTATTATTCATTAAATGAACTTTTCGGTTAATTAATTGATAAACCGAAACACCAACGAAATATTTTTCGTCGTAAAAATATGTTCCAAAAGCAGCATCGGGAGCAATTATTTTGTTGCTACTGTATAAAATTGCCTCATCGTTTTCCTCTTCAAGCTTTAAAAAGTTTTTATTTAGGTAAAACTGATATAATTGTGCCGAAAGACCTAAAGCTATTTTTGATGAAGCTCCTACTTTAAAATGATATGAGTATGTTCCTTCTATTCCAAGTTTCGAGATAGGTCCTGTGGAATAATTAAAAAGTTTAGCTCCTAATCCAACATTTTCAGTTAAAGGAGTATGTCCGGTGAAAGCTTGCATTTCGGGCGATTCATTAAAACCAGACCACCATCTTTTGTACTGTAAAGTAATGGGAGTGGAATTGTCGCTTCCAGCTACAGCGGGATTTATAAAATATTTGTTTTCCATAAAATGGCTTAATGTAGGTATTTGCTGACCCTTTAACGAAAAGCTAAATATACTGCATAATACAAATAAATATGTTGATAGTGTTCTCATATATTTTAATTATTTAATTATAGTTAATGACCCGTTATATACTTTTTTATCATTTTTTAAATCAATTACATAATAATATGTTCCCGATGGCAATTCTTTCCCATTATATTTCCCATCCCAAGTGCTTGTATACCCAACAGATTCAAACACTTTTACGCCCCATTGATCATATACACTAACCTCGCAATCGGGATAAAATTCAATATATTTTATGTTCCAAACATCGTTTTTACCATCGTTGTTCGGAGTAAATGCATTGTATATTACAATCTCTGACGCATCATAACCTACAGTTAAATTACCAATATATGTACAACCAAAAAAGTCAGTAATAGTAACAATATAATTGCCATGTAAAATGTTTGAAACATCTTCTGTTGTGCTATTATTTGACCAAGTGTAAGAAAAAGGTGGAGTTCCTCCTAAAACAGTTATTTCTATTACTCCATCATTTGTATATTCAAACGATGCATTTGTAATAGTTGGAACAATCGAAATAGGAGACGACTGTGTTATTAAAATAGAATCACTTATACTTCCGCACATATCGCTAACAGTAAAGTAATACCAACCTGCCGATAGTGAAGCTAAATATGGCGTAGTATCGTTATAGTTTTTCCATGTATAACTATATGGAGCAACACCATTTTGTGTGAAAATTGTTATATTACCTGTATTTTGACCATAACACATTATATCTGTTTTAATATAAGAAGCATTTAAGGGCGGTTTATTACTTATGTTAAACGAAATTATAGTGTCGCCACAAAAATCTGAAACTGTTACGTGATATAATCCAACCGGTAAGTCTGTTATTACTGAATCTGTCGAAATACCATAGCTCCAATTGTATGAATAAGGTGGCACTCCATAATATGGTATTACTGTGGCTGTTCCATTACTATCATTATAACAATTTGTTGTTTCGATTGATAAAACAGGTTGTAATGGAGTGCGATATCCAACATAAAACGAATCTACTAACGAAGTACAAATATTTGTAACTGTTACAAAATTCCATCCTGGCAATAAATCAGAAGCCATTTCTGTATTGCTAAAAGAATTAGACCATTGATAAGAATTTGATATTACACCTGCAATTTGAACTATCATTGCTTTTCCGTCGTTTGAACTTTTACATGTAGCATCACTCAGTAAAATAGTATTAAAAGAAAGTGGTGGAACAACATCAATGTAAATTGAATCTACCAACGTTGTGCATACATCGGAAACTGTAACATAGTTCCATCCATGCGATAATTGTGTTGCATTAGTAATGTTTTCGCCAGAAGACCACTGATATGTATATGGTGGTGTTCCATTAATGCCATTAACGCTTGCAGAACCATCATTTATATTAGAACATGAAGCAGGCGAATGTGCCGAAACATGTAATTGTAAAGGAAGTGGCTGATCTATTTGAACAGATAAAACCTGCCAGCCACAGGCATCTGTAACAGTAACACTATGTAACCCTGCTGTAAGCTGTGTAGCTGTTGCTATTGTTTCACCATTCGACCATATATAGGTAAAAGGCATTACTCCGTCTATAACAGAAACGCTTGCACCTCCATCGTTGTAATTAGAACAAGTTACAGGCGATGTATATAAGATAGAAGCCTGCATAACTGGCAAATGCTCAATATTCGTAGTAACAACCTGTGCACCACATGCATCTGTAACAGTAACAAAATTTAACCCTACTGACAATTGTGATGCTGTGGAAGTTGTTTCGCCGCTTGACCATAAATATGTATATGGCGGAACACCATTAAGTGTTAAAACAGTTGCTGAACCATTAGCAGAAGTAGGACATGAAGCAGGATTAGATGTAGCAATAAATGCTTGTAATGCAGGCATATGAGTAACTTTAATAGAATCAACAACAAAATGATTGCATTGATCGGTAACAGTTACATAAGTGGTTCCAACACCTAATTGAGTATTGTAAGAAGTATTAACTCCATTTGAACTAATAACATGTGCTTCACCATTAGATATTTGTTCGCAAAATAATATTAACGAATGAGTATTTATTGATGAAGAAAGAGGAACAAAAGGATTTACGATAGCAGTATACATTCTACTACAATTAAATGCAGTAGTAACAGTTACAGTATATGTCCCATGATTCAAATTAGAAATATCTTCTGAAGTTGCCCCATTTGACCAACTATATGTATAAGGAGCTTGCCCACCTGTAACTGTAATGTCTATAGCACCTGTCCCATTTGCACATGTTTCGTGTGTAATTATACCATTTATACTTGGAAGCTGATTTACTGTAATGTTAACGTTTGCAGTATTTGTACAGCCATTAGCATTTGTTCCTGTTACATAATATATTGTTGAAGTTAGGGGTGCTACTGAAATTGAACTTAAAGTATTTCCGTTACTCCATATATATGAAGATGCTCCGTTAGCTGTTAACAAAACAGGTGTTCCTTCGCAAATAAAATTTGACGAAGCTGTAATTGAAATATTAGGTTTAGGATTAACTATTATTGCAACTGAATCGGAATAGCCTTTACATCCAGACAAATTCGTAGCTACAACATAATATAAGCCTGATTGTTTAGCTGCCCAAACATAAGTATTGCTGTTTAATAAAAGATTTCCATTTAAATACCATTCGAATGATAATCCATTCCCATTACTAGCATATAGCATTAAGCTATCGCCCTGACAAAAAGTAGTATTCCCGTAATAAGTAATACTTATAATTGGAGAATCTATTTCTAAAGAAATTGTAACTGTTGCTGTACAATTCTTTCCATCTATAACAGTAACAGAATAATTGCCAGGAGCAAGTCCAGTAATATCTTGTGTTGTTTCACCTGTATTCCAATTATAGCTATATGGCATTGTACCATTATATACAATTAAATCTATTTCTCCATTGTTAGGAGGATTACATGAAGGATTTTTTGTTATATATGAAAGAGAAGGTGGATTACTAACAGAAACAACGATATTATTTTTAACATTAGAACAATTATTTGCATCTGTTACCGTAACACTATACGTTCCATTGCTAATATTGTAACGGTCTTCGTTAATATCTCCATCATTCCATATAAATGAATAAGGCATCATTCCACCACTTACAATAATATCAATACTTCCATCATTATCTGGGAAACAAGAAGGAGATTCTACAATTGCAGATATTGATGGAGCTAATGGATTAACAACATTAAAAGATTTTGAAAAAGTACAATTATTCAAATCAGTAACGGTAACTGAATAAACACCAACATCAATGTTATATAAATCTTCTGCATTGCTACCATTTGACCAATTATAAGAAAATGGAGCTGTTCCTCCAATTACTGTAATGTCAATAGATCCATCGTTGCCAGGAACACAAGATGGAGGTGAGATTGTTTCTATAATATTAAGAGTGGGGGGTGAAGTAATAGAAGCAGAACCCGTTGTAGTGCAAAAATTAGCATCTGTTACTGTTACATGATAAGTTCCAGGTGATAAGCCGTTTATGTCTTCAGAAGTAGCTCCTGTACTCCAATAATAAGTATAAGGCGAAGCCCCTCCACTAACGCCAAGATCAATTGAACCATCATTTATACCATAACAACTTGTATTTGTATTGTTAAATACTAACAAGATTGCACTTCCTTCTGAGACATAAGCCGAATCAACTTTTTGAGCATTGTTCGCATCTGTTACAGTAACCTTATACCATCCAGCTGAAAGATTTGTAATATCTTCGTTTGATGATACATATCCACCAGGACCTGACCATTGATATGTATAAGGGGTCAAACCATCGCCACTAACCGTTAAATCTATTGAGCCGTTAGTTTGTCCATAACACAAGTTATTTGAAACAGTAAACGATAACAAAATACGACCATATTTTGCAAAAAACATGTCTGAAGTTGCAACATTAGGGTTGGTTAATGTTGCATTGTTAATATTTAAAGTTGCTGAATTAAACGATCCAACAAATAAATTACAATTGTTCGCATCAATTGTTCCATTTTCACAATTATCTGTAATATTCCCCCATGCTCGGTTTACACCCAAAATATTTCCATTTCTGTCGGTTTCAAGCATAAAAGCATCAGTAACACTATTAGTTAAAACAAAAGAGCCAAACGAAATGTTTCCTGAATAAGATCCTGTAAAGATGGCATGGTCAGCATTGGCGTAAACTCCTAATCCTCTGTCATCGCCAGTGGAACCATAATTGCGAACCCATTGTAGTATTCCATCATATGAGTAGCAGGCAATAAAAATATCGTTACTTCCAACATTAGGACATGTTTTTAATGATATATCTGTGTTGGTGGAGTCAATTAATAATGTTGAGCTTGCATAATAACCAGAAACGAAAATATAACTAGAGAAATCGCTATAGTGACGAATAAGATAGTCTTCGTTGTTACCATTTATTTTTCTAATCCACTGAACATTTCCATTCAAATCAGTTCTAAACAAAAACATATCTCTTGTTGTACCGGTACTTGTTA
>JBBIKO010000025.1:0-2087 GCA_037445415.1 Bacteroidota bacterium | reverse complement strand
TCTGTATCTAAATTTATATTGCCTGCATAAAAACCAGAAAAATAATAATAATTGTTATCAGCTGAAACATTTCTGATAAAACTATTGCTATTATTACCCGTAAAATGTTTAGCCCATAAAAGATTACCATTAGCATCGAATTTTGAAACATAATTTTGCTGAACTCCAGTATTTGGAGAAGTTAATGATACTGTTCCTCCATAAAAAGTAACATTATCTATATATTTACCTAATTGAATAATATTTCCCTGATTATCAACATTTAAGTTGCCAACCAATTGTTGAGTAGTACCATAAGCTGACCTTATAACCCAAGATAGTGTCCCGTTATTTGTATTATACCTAGCTAAAAACACATCATTAAGCCCTGTTGTGCCTAAAGTTGTGCCTCCAAAATTACAGTTGTTACTTTGAAAAGTCCCACCTAAATAAAAATAGCTTCCATCAGGACTAAGTGATATTCCACTAACATTTTCGGCAGAACTTCCACCTATTGTAATAACCCATAACACCTGTCCCTGATTATTATACTTAATTACGTAAATATCTTGTCCTCCCGCAGTAGTATAGTTAGTCGAACCAACAGTAATAGTAGATGCAAAATTTCCTGCTACATAATTATTTCCTGCAGCATCAATTACAACAGCAATAGGAACACTGTTCCCTGAGCCAGTTACATGTTGTAGCCATAATAAATCGTTTCTTTGCGAAAACAATGAAAGAAATAAGAATAACCCTACAATGCTCAATAATGTTTTCATAGCTAATATTTTTTGATTAAAAAATTATACACTTAAAGAAGGAGCTAAATCGCCATCGTCAAAAGTATAGCCCCCTCCTTTTGAATCTTTTATGGATAATTCCTGAATATCAGGTTTCTCCCATTTTTCTTTCTTAGAGTCTATTGTTTCCATAGTTTTAAAGCAAAAATACGTAAAATATTTTAAAAATAAAATTATATATTTTTTAGACTTTTTCGAGTTAAAAAAGGTTTCTTTTTTTATATCAATTATACTTTACAAAGTCAAAATTATTTGATTTTCATTGTTTTAGAATAAGTAGATGTCTTTTTGTAAAGCTATATTTTTTGTTATCATTTCATTTACTGTTTCAGGGTTAAAGGTTTTCAACAAAAATATCTATAATTATGCAATATGACTATCGAATACGGCGAATGATATAATCAACTTACAGAATAAAATGTTTTAATAAAATTTGTCGCAGAACACTAAAAATATGAAATTCTTTTCCAACTCCGGAAGCAGCTCTTGCTTTAATTACATGTGTTGCTATTGATAAAGAAAGTAAAACATATAATTATTCTATTATAGATTATTAAATTTGAACTGAAATTTTTATTATAAATCGACTTGTTAATTTATTGAAACCCTATTGCATTGACATACTAAACGGGACGCTACCAATTATTTTGTGAGGTGCACAGTTGTTTTATGCACCAACATTTCTAAATATAGACGAAGCTTTTGATAAAGCAAAAGAAACATCAGTTAATAATGTATTTTTGGCAAATAACGGTTTTGTTGTTTATGTAGGAAGTACACCTCAAAAGGCTCGAGGTAGAACTAATATGTTTAAATTGAGCAAACTTAGTGTATAAAAACTTACCTTATTACATTTACAGCTCCGACTTCTTCACGTAATTTATCGTAATTGTCTCTAAATACACATCGCCAGGTATAAGTACCATTTGGAACGACATTTCCGTTTTTAACGCGTCCATCCCATTTTTCACTTCGTTCTAGTTCTTTATAAAATTTATCTGTATTCCAGATAATTTCGCCCCAACGGTTATAAATTTCTAAGAAAAATCCTTCTGATTTAATACCGTGTGCTACTACATAGAAAAAGTCGTTATTTCTATCACCATCGGGGCTAAATGCTGTTGGTGCATAAAATGTATATTGTTCTAAAATTTTAATAATTGCTCTTGATGTGTCTTTACAGCCTTTATTTGATACTGCAACTAATAATACTTCATAATTGCCTGCTCCCGGATACTTATGTTCAGGATTTACTATACTTGAAGAATCTCCATCGCCAAACATCCACTGGTACCAAGTAGCACC
>JBBIKO010000024.1:0-13675 GCA_037445415.1 Bacteroidota bacterium | reverse complement strand
TTTTTATCGAGCTGAAATTCTACCAATGGCTTTTCGCTTGTTATTTCAACTTCTCCGAGTTGTGTAACAGCAGGTTTTAGTTGAATAGTTCCAATATTTACAACTGGGTTTTGTGGCGTAAGACGGATATTTGTTGTATATTTTTCGTAACCAATAAAATTTATTTTTATAATATACATACCAGGTCTGAGTTTTACAACTTTAAAAAAACCTTTTTCATCAGTTATTGCTCCTCCAGCTATTGTTGAGTCTTTCATTCTTATTACTGCTATATTGGCATAATGCATTTCTTTTTGACTAGCTGCATCTACAACTTTGCCATTTACTTCGCATTCTATATTCGAAAAATTTGATCTTTCTTGTGAAATTGCTGAAATAAAAATAAAATTAACAATAGAAAAAACTAAAAAATGTTTCATAAAAATTTTTTTACAAAGTATAGATTAATTAGAATGCAAAAGGTTTAAAACGTTCAAAAATTTATAACATTAATTATTTGTTATTTTTATATTAAGATATTGTTATATATTTGCTTTCGTTTTTTTGATAAAATATGAAAGATAGTTTGCTTAACAAAAAAATGGCTGCATATACTGCACCGCAAGAAGTAATGAAAGCAGGGTTGTATCCATATTTTAGAATGCTTGAGTCGGGGCAAAATCCTGTAATAATTTACAAAGGCAAGCAAATGTTGATGTTTGGCTCTAATAGCTACTTGGTCTAACAACTCATCCAAGAATTAAACAAGCAGCTATTAAAGCGATAGAAAAAAATGGAACAGGTTGTGCTGGTTCAAGGTTTTTAAATGGTACAATAGATATGCACATTGAACTTGAAAAGAAATTAGCAAAATACGTTAACATGGAAGAAACTTTAGTGTTTAGCACAGGTTTTTTAACAAATGTATTCTGAAAAAATGAATTGGAAATTTTTTTTTAAAAACAATTTTATTTATAGCTTAGTTTTGCTTGTACTGTTTATCTTAACTTTAATTGTAGTTTACTTTTTTTTACTTTTTAATGAACAAAGGCTGGGTACAATTTTAAACGATCCATTACTAAAAATTATTCCATCAATAGATGTATCTGTTCCTTTATTTATTTTAACTTATTCTGGGACTATTGTAGGAATTGTTTATGTTTTAAGGTCTCCATCATTAACAATATTGTCTATGGTAACTTACACTATTATTTTATGGCTCAGAATGTTGTGTATGTATTTTACACCCTTAGAACCACCTCAGGATATAATACCTCTGAGAGATTTTATTTTAGAAAGTACTTTTTATTCTGGCAATGTTAATCTTAAAGATTTATTTTTTTCGGGACACACAGCTTCGATGTTTATGTTTTTTTAATTATAGATAATAGCTTGCTTAAAAAGATTTTTCTTGTTATAAGCATTTCAATTGGTGTATTGGTTATTATTCAACACGCACATTATACAATAGACGTGTTGATTGCTCCTTTTATGACCTGGTTTGCTTATAAATTGGCAAAAAAGATAATGATGAATTTCTATAAAGTACATCTTACACGCGAAGAATAATATGTTATTTTAAAATTTACAAAAGCCTATAATTATTGTGTAGTTTCAATATTTTTTTGTGGTTTTAACCACTTATCAAGCCACGAGAAAAATTCGTTTTGCCATAAAATGCTATTTTGTGGTTTAAGTACAAAATGTGTTTCATCTGGAAATATCAATAGTTTACTTGGTACACCAAGTAATTGTGCACAATTAAATGCTTGAATACTCTCGGTATATGGTATTCTGAAGTCTTTTTCGCCAGCTATAATTAGTATAGGTTTATTCCATTTACTAACAAATTTATGAGGACTATTTTCATAAGATTTTTGAGCTATTTTATTATTTTTATCCCAGAAAGGTCCGCCTAAATCAAAGTTTGTAAAGAAAACTTCTTCTGTAGCAGCATATTGACTTTCTAAATTAAACATTCCGCAATGAGCAATGAATGCTTTAAACCTATTTTGATGATTTCCTGCGAGCCAAAAAACAGAAAATCCTCCATAACTAGCTCCGACGCATCCTATATTGTCTTTATCAACGTATGGTAATGTTTTCGCATCGTCAACTGCTGTTATATAGTCTTGCATATTTAATCCTCCATAATCGCCCGATATCTGCCTATTCCATTCGTGCCCAAAACCAGGTAAGCCTCTTCTGTTTGGTGCAATTATTATATAATTGTTGGCAGCCATAATCTGAAAATTCCAACGATAGCTAAAAAATTGGCTTACCATACTTTGTGGACCACCTTGACAGTATAGTATTGCTGGATATTTTTTTGTAGAATCGAAGTTTGGAGGTAAAATATGCCATACAAGCATTTGTTTACCATCAACTGTAGTAACCCAACGTTTTTTTATAGTTGCTAGTTGAACTTTGTAGTATATATTTTTATTTGTAAAAGATATTTGTTTGCTGTTGCCAGTATTTAAGTCTATTTTATATATTTCTGTTGCATAAGACATTGACATTTTTGTTGCATACAAAGAATTATTCTTAAGTTTAATATCGGTGTAATCGTGTAAACCGTCTGTTATTTGCTTAATATTTGCAACAAATTTGTCTTTATCATTAATATCTGCATTAAATAGTTCTTCAACATTAATTGAATATATTTGTTTAGTTCCTCTAATTTCAGAGATAAAATACAGTAACTTATTGTCGCTGCTCCATTGATAATTAAAGGCATTTTGGTCAAAATATTCTGTTAAATTCTTTTTTTCTTTTGTTTCTGTGTTGTAAATTATTATGTTCATTTTATCAGATTCATAACCTGGTGTTTTCATACTCATCCAGGCTATATGTTTTCCGTTGTTTGAAAAAATAGGATATCTATCGTAGCCAATTAAACCATCGCTTAAATTAATTGTTTCTTTTGTTTTGATGTTATATAAATAAATATCGCTATTTGTAGATATGGCGTAATCTTTCCCATTTAACTTTTTGCAGGTATAAGCAATAAATTGTCCATCAGAGCTCCAGCAAATATCAATACTTTCAAAATATGGCGACAATGGTGTGTCGTATGGTTCTAATAGCATAATATCTATGTGATTAGTAAGTGAGTCTCCTGCTATATCAGCTATAAAAATATGACTATATGCTCCATCTTCCCACTTATCCCAATGACGATACATTAATTCTTCTGCTATATATGCTTTTGCTTTTGGTAAGTTTGGATAAAGATCTTTTATTGTAGGTTTTATTTGAACATCTTTTGTATAATAAATTTTTTTTCCATCTGGCGAATATTCAAAATGGTTTATTCCAGATGGAATTTTACTAATTTGTTTTGCATTTGTTCCGTCGGTATTTATTTCCCACAATTGAGCTTCGCCAGATTCGGTACAAATAAACCCTATTTTTTTACCCGACGGGTGCCAACGTGGATTATATTCATTGCCTTCGAAAGTAGTTAAATGAATTGTATTTAAATTTTCAGAATCAACCAAAAATAAATCTGTAAAACCTTTATTTGCTGCAATAGAATAACGAGTAACTGAATAAACAATTTGTTTTCCATCCTGCGATACATCGAAATCGCTAACTCTGCCGAATTTCCACAATAATTCTGGGGTAAATACTTTTTCTATAATTGGCTGATTTGCCAGCGAATCGAAAGTACTTTTTTGTTTTATTTCTGTTAACGTTGTTTTTTCATCGCTACATGCAAATAATGCAATTATTGCAATTGTAAACCATGTAATTTTTAGTTTCATAGTATTATTGTTTTTTATCAATTCTGTTTAAACCTTCTATTGCTAATTCATAATTAGCAACTAATGCTTTTGCTTTTATGTAAAGACTTTTGGCTGATATATAATCGCCAAGTTGTTCGAAACAATAAGCTTTATTGCAAATTGCTTCTACTTTTTCGGGTTGAATAAGTAAAACAGAGTCGTAATATTTTATAGCTTTTTCATAATTTTTTATATAAACCATGTAAATGTAGCCTTGGTTGAAATATGCATTGTAATAATTTTTGTCGATATTGCGTAAAATGTAATTATAAAGTTGGGTCTTTCCCTTTAAGTTGAGCTGCTGTTTTATAGTATTGAATAGCAATTGTATCGTTCATTTCTTGATAAATAAGTCCAAGCATCATGTATGCCTCAGATTCTTCGGGATTGTATTGTATTACGTCTTGAAAAGCTTTTATAGCTTCTTTAAATTGATTAGTTTCGTACAATACCATTCCCTTAACAAAGTGTGCTTCGGCATGTTGTGGTTCAATAGTTAAAGCATTATCTATATAAATTTTTGCATTTTTATAATCTTTCAAATAGCTATAATATTTGGCAATTTTTGATAAAACTTTTACTGATTCGGGTCTTCGTTTAAGAAAGTTTTTTAAAACTGTAACATCAGTGTCAGATTTTGTTATTCTTAATAAATATTCAGCAAGCAATAACGAATATTCTTCGTTTGTGCTATCAATTTTAGTTGCTATAATGGCATCGTTGATAGCACTATCTTTCTTAAAAATATTCCAATATAATTTTGCTCTTTCAGCAAAAAGTTTTGCATTAAAAGGATTTTTACGAATTTGTTTGCTTAAAGATTCAATACTAACACTATCGCTTATATTTTCTTTATTTTTTTCGTTAGAAACATTACAAGAATGAAAAATAAGTAAAATAATTATAAACGAACAACACAGACGCATATTTATATTATCGAGATTTATTATGGTTAGTTTTAATTTTTTCGGTAATTTCGTTCATAATTTCTGATTTTTCTACTAGAATTTGTTTAACAGAATCGCGTCCTTGCCCTAATTTAATATCATTATATGAAAACCATGAGCCACTTTTTTTAATAATATTCAATTCGACACCTAAATCAATTATTTCTCCAATTTTTGAAATACCTTCGCCAAAAACAATGTCGAATTCTGCTTTTTTAAAAGGTGGTGCTACTTTGTTTTTAACTACTTTAACTTTAACACGATTACCAGTTGCATCTTCGCCATCTTTTAATTGGCTGATTTTTCGAATATCTAAGCGTACAGATGCATAGAATTTTAAGGCATTTCCACCAGTTGTTGTTTCTGGATTTCCAAACATAACGCCTATTTTATCTCTCAATTGATTAATAAAAATGCAACACGTATTTGTTTTGCTTATATTTGCTGTTAATTTTCTTAATGCCTGAGACATTAGTCGTGCTTGCAGTCCCATTTTAGAATCGCCCATTTCGCCTTCTATTTCAGCTTTTGGTGTAAGTGCGGCAACAGAATCAATAACAATAATATCTATTGCTCCGCTTCGAATTAGATTATCTGCTATTTCAAGAGCCTGCTCGCCATTGTCTGGTTGCGAAATGTATAAATTGTCGAGTTCTACACCTAATTTTTCTGCATAAGTTCTATCGAATGCGTGTTCTGCGTCAATATATGCCGCTATTCCTCCCATTTTTTGAGCTTCGGCTATGGCATGAATTGCTAATGTGGTTTTACCAGACGACTCTGGTCCAAATATTTCAACTACTCTACCACGAGGATAGCCACCTATTCCTAATGCAACATCAAGTCCGATACTTCCAGTTGGAATAACATCAACACTTGTAAAATTTTCGTCACCTAATTTCATTATTGTGCCTTTGCCGTAGTCTTTTTCTATTTTTTCTATTGTCGATTGTAAAGCTTTTAGTTTTTCTTTTATTTCTTCTTTATTTTTTTTATTTTCCATAGCTTATTTATTTTTTAATATTTGAAATGCATGATTTTTTGTATCAACTTTTTCAATAATTTCTTCAATTATACCTTCTTCGTTTATAATATGTGTTTTACGAATTGTGCCTAAGACTGTTTTCCCGTACATTTTTTTCTCTCCATAAGTATTATATGCTTTCAAAATTTTTTTGTCTGGATCTGAAATTAACGAAAATGGTAATTCATATTTTTCAGCAAATTTTTTATGAGAAGCAATAGAGTCGGCACTAACACCTACAATGCTATAATTATGTTTTAGAAAATAACTATAATGATCTTTTAAGTTGCAAGCTTCTGCAGTACAGCCAGGTGTATTATCTTTAGGATAAAAGTATAAAACAAGTTTTTTACCTTTAAACTGATTTAAATTTATTAAGTTTTCGTTTTGGTCATAACCTTCAAAATAAGGAGCTTTAGTCCCAACTTTTAGTTCATTCATAATATATATATAATTTTTGTATAAAGGTAGTTATTTATATAATTGACAACAAGAATTTTTTTTCAACATTTTAACTATAATGTGAATAAAATGGTGAATAAATCATATATTTTTAATAAATATAAGGTTTATTTTCACTATTTTTGTAAAAAATATTACAATGCTCAGCAATTATAACGAAGATAGCATTAAAACACTTGATTGGCAAGAACACATTAGAAAAAGACCAGGCATGTATATCGGAAAGCTTGGTGATGGAAGCCTTCGCGATGATGGCATTTACGTGCTTATAAAAGAAATACTTGATAATTCGGTTGATGAATTTACGATGGGTTATGGAAAAGCTATTCAAGTTGAAGTTAATGAACATCAGGTTAGAATTAGAGATTTTGGAAGGGGGATTCCACTGGGGAAGCTTGTTGATGTTACTTCTAAAATGAACACTGGTGCTAAATACGATTCTAAGGTTTTCAAAAAATCTGTTGGATTAAATGGTATAGGTATAAAAGCAGTTAATGCACTGTCGCAATCTTTTTTTATACGTTCTTTTCGCGAAAAACAATGTAAAGAACTTGTTTTTTCAAAAGGAATATTACTAAATGAAAAGGATTTTGCAACAGATGAAGCAAATGGAACAGAAGTAATATTTATACCAGATAGTGAGCTATTTGAATCGTTTAATTATCGCTTCGATTATATCGAAAGCATGATAAAAAATTATACATTTTTAAACAGAGGGCTGACAATACAATTCAATTCTCAAACTTATTTTTCGAAAAATGGGCTTTCTGACTTGCTTTTAGAGAATATAAATACAGAAATTCTATACCCCATAGTACATTTAACTGGCGAAGATATTGAAATTACTTTTACTCACGGAGATAGTTATATTGACGAGTATTTTACTTTTGTTAATGGACAACACACAACTCAAGGTGGAACACATTTAGTTGCATTTAAAGAAGCTTTTACAAAAACAATACGCGATTTTTATAAAAAAGATTTTGATACTGCAGATATTAAAATGTCTTTAATAGCAGCTTTAAGTATTCGTATTGAAGAGCCAATGTTCGAATCGCAAACAAAAACAAAACTTGGCTCAAAAGATGTTGCCCCTAATGGACCAAGCATAAGAAATTTTATAGGCGATTTTGTAAAAGAACAACTCGACAATTATTTACATAAAAATCCTAAAATAGCAGAAATAATACTAAATAAAATTTTAGAATCGGAAAAAGAACGAAAAGCAATTTCTATTGTTCAGAAGAAAGCTCGCGAAACAGCTAAACGTATTAGCTTGCACAACAAAAAGTTAAGAGATTGTAGAATTCATTTCAACAGCAACGATGAACGCAAACTCGAATCTACTTTATTTATTACAGAAGGCGATTCGGCAAGTGGTTCTATAACTAAAGTACGCGATGTAAATACTCAAGCAGTGTTTAGCTTACGCGGAAAACCTGAAAACGTATTTGGCAAACCTAAAAGAATTATTTACGATAACGAAGAACTACATTTACTTATTTCTGCTCTAAATGTTGAAGAAGGAATTGACAATTTACGATATAACAATATTATAATTGCTTCTGATGCCGATGCCGATGGAATGCATATTCGATTGCTTCTCATAACATTCTTTTTGCAATATTATCCCGATATTATAAGAAACGGACATTTATATATATTACAAACTCCTTTGTTTAGAGTTAGAAACAAACAAAAAACAATATATTGTTACAACGAAGCTGAGAAAGAAAAAGCATTGCAAGAACTTAGACAAAATGCTGAAATAACACGTTTTAAAGGATTGGGAGAAATTTCGCCTGATGAATTTAAAAAATTTATTGGAAAAGAAATGCATTTGCAACCAGTAATATTAAGTAAACTTGATACAATTCATCCATTACTTTCGTTTTTTATGGGAAACAATACACCAGAACGCCAGGAATATATAATCAATAACTTAGTTTTAGTAGAAGATTAAAATATGTCGGACGAATTAAATTATTATGAAGGAGAAGAACTTGCCAAATCGCAGCAAGTTGAATTAAATATAGCAGAAACAAAATTATCGGGTCTTTATAAAGAATGGTGGGTAAATTATGCCTCGTACGTTATTTTAGAAAGAGCTGTTCCTCACATTGATGATGGTTTGAAGCCCGTTCAACGACGCATATTATACTCAATGAAGAAAATGGACGATGGACGGTTCAACAAAGTGGCAAACATAATTGGTTATGCAATGCAGTTTCACCCACACGGAGATGCAAGTATCGGAGAGGCACTTGTTCAATTAGGACAAAAGGATTTATTAATAGAAACTCAAGGCAATTGGGGAAATATTTTTACTGGCGACTCAGCTGCTGCATCACGTTATATAGAAGCACGCTTATCAAAGTTTGCAAACACAATATTGTTTAATCCTAAAATTACAGGATGGAAATCGTCTTACGACGGTAGAAACTTAGAACCGGTTACATTACCAGTTAAATTTCCTTTGCTATTAGCACTTGGAGTAGATGGAATAGCTGTTGGATTAGCTTCTAAAATTTTTCCTCATAACTTCAACGAACTTATTGATGCTTCTATTGCATACTTAAAAGGAGCTGATTTTGAGCTTTATCCCGATTTTCCGACAGGGGCACTTGCCGATTTTTCGCGTTATAATAATGGGTTAAGAGGTGGTTCAATTAAAGTTAGAGCTCGCATAAAGCAAATTGACAGCAAGACATTAGCTATTTACGATTTGCCCTATGGTGTTACAACAGATAAACTGATCGAATCTATTATTAAAGCTAACGAAAAAGGAAAAATAAAAATAAAAAAAATAGACGACAATACTTCCGAAAATGTTGAAATTATTATTCAACTTGCTCCAGGAGTCTCGCCCGATAAAACTATTGATGCACTTTATGCTTTTACACTATGCGAAATTACGTTAAACCCGAATGCTTGTATAATTAGTAATAACAAGCCACTATTTATTGGTGTTAAAGAAATATTAAAATATAGCACCGACAGAACATTACAATTACTAAAGAAAGAGCTTGAAATACAATTACAGGAATTGCAAGATGAGTGGCATTTTGCCACACTTGAAAAAATTTTTATTGAGAATAAAATATATCGTAAAATTGAAGAATGCGAAACATGGGAAAGTGTAATTAAGACTGTTTACAATTCAGTTAAACCATACGAAAAACAACTTAATAAACCAATAACGCAAGAAGATATTGTTAAATTGCTAGAACTTCATATTAAAAGAATATCAAAATACAATTCTCTTGAAGCTGATAAACAAATTAAAAATATTGAAATAAACATAGATGAAGTAAAAAATCATTTAGATAATATTGTAGAATACACTATAAATTATTTTAAACAGTTAAAAAAACAATTTGGTAAAGATAAACAAAGAAAAACCGAAATTCGAAATTTTGAAAATATTGAAGCAACGAGAGTAGTAATAGCAAATGCAAAATTATATGTGAATCGTGCAGAAGGTTTTGTTGGTATAGGAATGAAAAAAGATGAATATGTTTGCGAATGTTCTGATATTGACGATATAATAGTTTTTTTAAGTAACGGAAAATATATTATAACTAAGGTTAATGAAAAGGCCTTTATAGGAAAAGATATAATACATGCATCTGTATTTAGAAAAAACGATAAAAATACAGTATATCACATAATGTATAGAGATGGAAAATACGGTGCAGTTTATTTGAAAAGATTTCAGGTGTTTGGAATAACAAGAGACAAATTTTATCAGTCATCACAAGGGGAAGAAGGAAGTAAAATTTTATGGTTTTCGGCAAATAAAAATGGAGAAACAGAAATAGTTAAAGTAATCCTTAAACCTAAACCTAAATTAAAAAAGCTAATATTTGAAGTTAATTATGCTGATTATGCAATAAAAGGACGCTCTGCTCAAGGAAATTTAATAACAAAACACGAAATTCATAAAATACAACTAAAAGAGCAAGTAATAAAACAATTGCAGGGGATTCATTTGTTTTACGATGATCAGGTAAAACGTCTTAATACAAACGGTATAGGCAAAGATTTAGGGTGGTTTAATCAAAGCGATAGGATACTGATTTTAACTCAATCGGGTTGTTATAAAACTTATCCCCCAAATGTAGAAGTTCATTTCGAAGATGATTTAATACATTTAGAAAAGCATCAACCACATAAAGTTATTACTATTATTTATTTCGATGGCGAAAGTGGATTTCATTATATTAAACGTTTTAAACCAGAGGCAAACGATAAGCTTGTAAAAGTGATAAATGATCATCCGAAAACAAGGCTTGTTGAATATTCTGTTGACTTGTATTCACGCATTCAATTGATTTATGGTGGAAAACATAAAAATAGACCTGACGATATTATTGATATAGAGACGTTTATAGGAATAAAAAACGATAAAGCTATTGGTAAAAGATTAAGCCCTTACTCGATTTCAAAATTTGTATGGTTAGAGCCGTTGAAGAAAGAAGAAATTAAGCCTATTATAGAAGAAATAAAACTCGATGAGTTTTTTGTGAATAACACAACATTTTCAGAAATAAATGTAAACGAAAACTCTATAGATCCTGATAAGATTGAACAAATGAAGCTCGATTTATGAGAATTTTCTTAATAGGCTATATGGGGTGTGGCAAATCAACTTTTGGAAATCAATTATCTATGTTTTTAAATATTCAGTTTTTCGAACTTGATACTTATATAGAAAACAAATATAGAAGTAAAATAAACAAAATTTTCGAAAAACAAAGCGAAGAATATTTTAGAAAAATAGAACATGAAAGTTTAATTGAAATAGTTAATGAAAATAAATCGTTTGTATTATCAACAGGTGGAGGCACTCCATGTTTTTATAACAATATGGAATTTATGCTCAATAATGGAGTTGTAAAAGTTCCAGCAGAAACCATATATAAGCGTCTTATTTTATCAAAAAAAGAACGTCCGTTATTAAAGAATAAAACAAATGAAGATATAAAAGATTTTGTTTATAAAACTCTCACGTCAAGAGAAGAATTTTACAATAAAGCACATATAATTGTTGATTCATTAAATTTAAATTCTGAAAATTTTATAAATTATTTAAAGCAGCTAAATATTTCATTTGATATTTAAAATAAATTTTCTACCGCTTGTTCAAAATCTTTTCTTGAAAATGGTTTTACTAAAAGAGCATCAAAACCTATATTATTTGTTTTATTAATATTTATTAGATATAAATTTGAACTCATTCCTATAAGTATAGTTTCTTTTTTATTTTTAACGTAAGAAATAAATTGAGCAACATTTGGCAATACAAAGTCCATGTCTAATATTATAAATATCTTTTCTTTATTTTTTTCTAAATTTTTTATCAATTCATTATAATCATTTACTAAAATGGCTTCAGCATTGTTATTATCAATAATTCTTTTTATAAATTCTTTCGAACTTTCATCTGCATCTGCAACAATAAATTTTGCATTATTCCAGTTTTTGTTTAGATTTATATTATTGAAATCATTACTGTTTAATTTTTTCAGTGGAAAATTAAAGTAGAAAGTAGAACCTTTGTTGATTTCTGAAATTACATTTATACTTCCACCCATCATTTCAACTATTTTTTTACTTATAGACAATCCCAAACCGAATCCTTTATATTTACTTTTTATTCCTTCTAATCCCTGAGAATAATAATTGAATATGCTTTTTTTATCTTCTTCACTTATACCTGGTCCAGTATCTGTTACAATAAACTTAATTTCATCATTTATAATTTCATAACCAAATTTAATAAAACCGCTTTGTGTGAATTTTAAAGAATTATTTAATAAATTAGTTAATACTTGCTTAAGTCTAAGTTCATCAACGTATATAACAGAATGTTCATCGTCAAAATGCTTATTAACACTAATGTCAATTGGCATTTTTTTTCGTTTAACTTCTTCTTCGAGCCAAATCTTGAATTGATCTATCAAAATATTCAGATTACATGGTGTTTCTTTTAAAATAAATTGCCCGGATTCAATTTTAGAAAAATCAATAACATCGTTTATTAACATCAATAATTGTTCAGCATTTGATTGAATTATACTAAGATATTCATCTTTTGTTTTTTTATCTAAATTGTCATCTTTTATAAGATCTATAAAACCAATAATTACATTAAGTGGTGTTCGCATTTCATGGCTAAGGCTTGATATAAATAGCGATTTGCGTTGCATAAGTTCTTCTGCAAATAATTTAGTTTTAGCAAGCTCTTGCAAATATCTTTGCTCAAGCATATTGTCTTCGATAATTAAAATATACTGTTTTTTAGTTTGTTTTTCTAACAAGTATGACGAAATTCTACAATCTATTTCGCCTTTTTCTGTATGAAGTTTTATTGTATAGTTAGATATTATTTTGTTTTGGTCGGTTAATTCAATTAATTTTTCAAATTCGTTTACACTAGAAAAAAAAGATACAGTGAAAATTAAATTATTTTCTAAAAGATTGTTACTTTTTCCAATAAAATCTACGAATTTATCATTTACTTCTACTATTTTCCCATTTTTTTCTAAAATTATAATGGGTTTCAAGATGTTATTAAATATAGTAGAGTATTTTTCTTCGAGTTGTTGGTATTTTTGAAATGACTGTTTTCGTAAGTCTTGTTCGTGTATTGCTATAAGCTCTTTTTCGCTAATTTTGATAGAATATTGTTCTTTTAATAACTTGTTATATTTATAATATACCAAAAAAAATGGAATTACAATAAGTGTAAATAAAAGAGCTTTTAAAAATATTAAGAGTAAATTATCAAATAATTTATTGTCAATGTAACTAATATCTATATCGGCACATAATAAATATTTGTTACCTGTTGGTGAAGTTTTGGGAATTATTACACTTCTATGTGTTCCCCATCTGTCTATATAATCAGTAAAAGTAACTTTATTAGATTTAAAGGCTTCGAAAAACTTAGGGTTAGCCTCGGTATATTCTTGCCAATAGTACGATAGGTTTTGTCCTGTTTTAAATTCATAACTTGTAGCCGATGATGTTGTGATGTAAAATTTTCCTTTATCTTCAACTAAAGTATATAGATATTTAACTCTTATGTTGTTTACATGTAAGCTAAGCAATTGCATTATTTCTCTAAATTCTATTTCGCTTATAGCTTTTCTGTTTGTAGCCCTATCATGAAAATTTATAGGTAACAGGTATTCTATACTGTTTGCAGCATCAATTAAATTTTGATTAATTTGATTATTTATTTCTTTATCTGATAAGTAATATGAAACTACTAAATATGTAGTAATACTTATAAGATACACAAGTAATGAAACAAAAAAATAAATCTTAATGTTTGATTTATTTATAATGAACTTATTTTTTAATGCTTTTATAAATTGCATTTTTAAAAATTCTTAAAATGCAGACATAAAGTTACAAATATATACTAAAAAAATAGATATTTATATTTTTTGTTTGCATATAAA
>JBBIKO010000023.1:8163-13972 GCA_037445415.1 Bacteroidota bacterium | reverse complement strand
TCTATAGCTTTTGATGCCAAAAATGATTTCTTTGATTTAAAAAAATTTATTAAGTTTCAGTTCGATTTGCACAAGGATAACCCTTATTGGTGTCCACCTTTTAGAAAAAGCGAAATTAAAACATTAAAGTGGGGTAGTCCTTCGTTCGATAATTGCGATGCTAAATATTTTATTGCTTTAAAAAATAATAAGATAGTTGGACGTGTGGCAGCAATAATTAATTTTAAGTCGAACGAAATTTGGAATGAAAAAAAAATACGCTTCGGATGGATTGATTTTATTGACGATATAGAAGTATCGTCTGCATTGATAAAAGCAGTTGAGAAATGGGGGCAGGCGAATAATTTAAAAGAAATTCACGGTCCACTTGGTTTTACTGATATGGATAACGAAGGAATGTTAATAAAAGGATTTAACGAAATGTCTAATGTTTTCTCTATATACAATTATTCTTATTATCCTGTACACTTAGAAAAACTTGGCTTTGAAAAAGATGCCGATTGGGTACAAAATATTTTTTCTGTCCCAAAAACAGTTAACGAAAAAGTAGAAAAAATTTGCAAGATAGCAGAAGAAAAATATAAACTTAGAATATTAGAATCTGCATCAAAAAAGGACTTACTTAAGTATGGAAAAAAAATGTTTTATACCTTAAATCAAACCTATAAGAATCTTTATGGATTTGTTCCTTTGACTGAAAGTCAAATAGACTCGTACATAAAACAATATTTTGGTTTTATTATTCCTGAATTTATTGCATTAGTTTTAAACGAGAACGATGATGTAGTAGCTTTTGGTATTTCAATGCCTTCGTTAACTTATGCTTTACAAAAATCATATGGAAAACTTTTCCCTTTTGGTTGGTACCATCTGTTAAAAGCTATTAGAAGTCGAGAAATTGTTGAAATGTACCTTATTGGCGTACATCCCGAATATCAAACAAAAGGTGCTGTAGCTTTGGTTTTCAATCATTTAATGAAAGCTTATATAAAAGCAGGTTTTAAGTTTGCTATTAGCGGACCGCAACTCGAAGAAAATGCTAAAGCTTTGTCTATATGGAAAAATTTTGAACATCGGCAACACTTGATTAGACGATGCTGGGTAAAAAAAATTGAATAAGCATGAAAAATGTTTTAATTACAGGAGCAAGCGGATTTGTAGGAAGTTTCATAGCAGAAGAATGTCTGAAAAAAGGATATCGAACAATTGCAGCTATTAGAAAAACTAGTAATAAAAGATATTTGAGTGATGAAAGATTGCAAATAGTATATTTTAATCTTGATAACAAAGAAGAATTAAAAAATCAAATACAAAATTTACTTTTAAATATAGGAAAAATAAATTATATAATTCATAACGCTGGAATTACAAAAGCTAAAAAAATACAGGATTTTTACAAAAATAATTATCAAACAACAGTAAATTTGGTAGAAGTTATATTAGAATTAAATATAGAATTAGAAAAATTTATTTACGTTAGTAGTTTAGCTGTTTTTGGTTCAGGAAATGAACAAACGTTTGAACCAGTAAAACTTACCGATATCCCATTGTCAAATACTGAATATGGAAAAAGCAAACTAAAAGCAGAAGAATTTTTAAAAACAAAAAGCAAAATACCATGGTTAATTTTTCGTCCTACAGGAATATATGGTCCAAGAGATGTTGACTACTTTGTTTATTTTAAAACATTACATAACGGATTTGAGCCTTATTTAGGTTACAAAACACAATATTTGACTTTTATTTACGTAAAAGATTTAGTACGCTTGTTAGTAGAAGCTTTAGAAACAGACAAAAAACATAATTCTTATTTTGTGTCTGACGGAAATACATATACATCCGAAGAATTTGCAATAATTGTTAAGAAAGTTTTAAACATGAAAACTATTCGGTTTCGAATTCCATTAATTTTTGTTAAAATAATAGTTGTTGTTTTAGAGCTACTATACAAACCTTTTGGTAAAACACCTGTTTTGAATAGAGATAAATATAATATTCTTAAAACTTTAAACTGGAAATGCGATATTAGTCAAACGGTTAAAGATTTTAATTTTGTTTCACAATATAATTTAGAAAAAGGCGTTTTGGAAAGTATTCAATGGTACAAAGAACAAGGTTGGTTAAAATAATAACTATTATAGTAATTATTTTGATAATAAACTCAATAAAAAGTATTGGGCAAGAAGATTTTTTCGATACAACTACTATCCGATATACTGATTATATATACAAATCAACTATTCATACACCTATTATTCATAAGTTAGGAAACGAATTAACATATCCTTTTATAGAATTAAATTCGAACGATACTCTTATGGTTCAATTTGACGACTTTGAAGAAAACGTGCAGGATTATTATTTTACGGTAATACATTGCGACAAAAATTGGAACCCAACTAAACTATTGTTCAACGAATATGCAGAAGGTTTTGTAGATATTCCTATTAAAAACTATCAATTTTCGTTTAACACCTTACAAAAATACATACATTATGAATTTACTATACCTAACGAAAATTTTAATTTAAAAATAAGCGGTAATTATTTAGTTGTAGTTCACGAAAACGATCACAATAAACCAGTTTTAAGTTTACGATTTTTTGTTTACAAACCTTTAACACAAATTACAGCTTCTGCCAAACAAGCTACCATTTCAGAGTACATGAAAACGCATCAAGAAGTAGATTTTACAGTTAAATGTAATTTTCAATTAAGAAATCCGTTTTCTGAAATATCAGTTATAGTAAAGCAAAATTTTAGATATGACAATGTAATTAAAAATTTAATACCTCAATTTATTAAAGACAACGAACTTATTTATAATTACGAACAAGAAAATTTATTTCCAGGCGGGAGCGAATTTCGATGGGTAGATGCTAAAAGCATTAAGTTTCAGACCGAAAATGTTCAAAAAATAGAATACATTAAACCGTTATATCATTATTTTTTATTTCCCGACGAAAAGCGAACATTTAAAGTATATTTCCAATGGCAAGATATAAATGGAAAATTTTTGATAAAAAACGATTTCGCACGTAATAGCAAAATAGAAGCCGATTATATATGGGTTCATTTTTATTTAAAATGGGATGTCCCTTTAACAACTGGTAATATTTATGTTGTAGGAAACTTTAACCGTTGGCATTACAATAATAAACAATATGAATTAAGTTTATTGTTGAAACAGGGGTATTACGATTATGCTTATGCTTATTTGGAAGACAATAACTCATCGGCAGATTTGGGTTTTATAGAAGGAAATCATTACGAAACCGAAAACGATTACTTTATTTTTGTTTATTGGAAAAATCCTTCGTTTTACTACGAAAAGCTTGTAGGCATCAAAGCTGTCAATTCCCATAGGCAAAGTAGCAAATAAAAACAAAATAGTTGTATTTTAAATATTTAACATATCCATAATACGCAATGTGCCGAATTTATAATAAGTATCATTAAAAAATACTCATATTTTATTGATATACGGCAATATGAGATATATTTTGATAAAATAAAGCAATTTTTTCTTATAAATTTTTTTATCGTTTTAGGTTATCTTACATAGTTGCCCATTAAAAATCGTGTTCTAATTTTTTATGATTATCTAAAATAAAAACGTCGCCTACATTTAAATCTTTAAGGTATATCTTATTTGTTGAAATATTGTTATTTCCTATTTCATTTTTTACTAATATATCTCTACGCATTGAATAAATATTAGTATTTAAAAATTGTGTTTTAATTGCTTCAGTTGTTTTTTCTGAAAATAAATTTTTGTCAATAGCCTGATTAAGTAACGAAAAAAAAAAAGCTTGCCAAATTTTTCCGTGAGGTTTTATGTGTTTTCCATAGTTTAAAAGTGCTAATACATGTGCGTATTCATGCAAAAAAACATAAAGAAAAAATTCGGCTTTCAAATTGTTGTTAATAGTAATGTAATATCTGTTTTTATAAAGCGAAAAAGTCATTGTGCCGTATTTTGTTTTTCTAGGCAGCTTTATATGTAACGATAAATTTGGTATTTTTGAAAGTAGTGTTTCTAAAAAGCTTACTTTATCGGAGGTTTCTAAATATTTGAGAAATATGTTGTTTGTCAAAAAAAATTGTGTTTAAAAAACTTGTAAATTTACGCAATATTTTTAGTAATGAAAATTCTATTATATCATATTGGGCGTTATTTTCTGTTAATTAAAAAAGTTTTTTCTCGTCCAGAAAGAGAAGAGTTTATGTAAACCAGATATTTGAAGAGTTGGTTACCGTTGGTTTTAATTCTGTTGGCATAGTAGTTATTATTTCAATTTTTATGGGTGCTGTAATAACACTACAAACAGCATATAATTTAGAAAATCCGCTTATTCCTGTTTATCTAATTGGTTTGGGGACACGCGATTCTATGATTTTGGAATTTTCATCAACAGTTGTTGGGTTAGTCTTAGCAGGAAAAGTTGGTTCTAATATTGCTTCCGAAATTGGTACAATGCGTGTTACAGAGCAAATAGATGCTTTAGAAATAATGGGTATAAATTCTGCAAGTTATTTGATTCTTCCGAAAATAATTGCTGCCATGTTTTTTAATCCTTTTTTAACAATAATAAGTATGTTTGTTGGTGTTTTTGGTGGGTGGGGGGCAGGTGTTATTACTGGTGCAGTTTCGTCAAGTTCTTTTATTTATGGAATACAATATGCTTTTGTTCCTTTTTATGTTGTTTATGCTCTTTTAAAAACAGTAGTATTTGCTTTTATTATTGTTACTGTATCAGCATATCAAGGTTATTTTTGTCAGGGCGGAGCATTAGAAGTTGGACGCGCAAGTACAAAAGCTGTTGTTTATAGTAGCTTAGTTATTTTACTATTGAATGTTATTATTACACAAATGCTTTTAGCAAAATAATGATAGAAGTTCAAAATATATCAATATCTTTTCCCGATAAGAAAGTTTTGCATAATATAACTGTTTCTTTTGAAAGCGGTAAAACAAATTTAATTATTGGGCGAAGTGGTTCAGGTAAAACAGTTTTAATGAAAGCACTGGTTGGTCTTTTAGAAGTTGATGAAGGGAACATACTATACGACGGTAGAAATTTTACTAAAATGTCGTTCATTGAGCGAAAACAAATAAGAAAAGAGTTTGGAATGGTTTTTCAGGGCGGAGCTTTATTCGATTCTTTAACTGTGTTAGAAAATGTAATGTTTCCGCTCAATATGTTTTCTGGTATGTCGAAATCGGAAAAACTCGACCGTGCCAATTTCTGCTTAAAGAAAGTCAATTTAGAAAACGTTAATAATCTATTTCCATCTGAGATAAGTGGAGGGATGAAAAAACGTGTTGCAATAGCACGTGCTATTGCATTAAATCCTAAATATCTTTTCTGTGATGAACCAAATTCTGGATTAGACCCACTAACAGCTATTGTTATTGATAACTTAATCAAAGAAATAACTTATGAATTTCAAATTACCACTATTATAAACACTCACGATATGAACTCAGTTATGGAAATTGGCGATAAAATTGTTTTTATTCATAAAGGGAACAAGTTATGGGAAGGCAATAAATACGAAGTTATGAATTCTAACTGTCAGGAGTTAAACGACTTTATTTTTGCTTCCGAATTAACACGTTTAATAAAAAAGAAAAATTAGAAGTATAATAAAAAAACAATTACTTACACAAGTTGATTAACTAATTATCAAGTTTTAAAACAGCTAAGAATGCTGATTGTGGAACTTCAACAGCTCCAATTTGTCGCATGCGTTTTTTACCTTTCTTTTGTTTAGCTAACAACTTCATTTTCCTGGTCACATCCCC
>JBBIKO010000023.1:0-8149 GCA_037445415.1 Bacteroidota bacterium | reverse complement strand
TTAATTGTTTCTCTTGCAATAATTTTGCTTCCTATAGCTGCTTGTATGGCTACTTCAAACTGCTGTCGTGGAATAAGTTCTCTTAGTTTTTCGCAAATACGCCTTCCAAATGTATATGCATTATCTGCATGTATAAGTGTAGAAAGTGCATCTACCTGATCACCATTTAATAAAATATCGAGCTTTACAAGTTTTGCAGGACGATAGTCAAGAGGATGATAGTCGAACGATGCATATCCTTTTGATAAACTTTTTAACTTATCGTAAAAGTCAAATACTATTTCAGCAAGAGGCATTTCAAAAATAATTTCAACACGGTCGGTAGTTAAATAATACTGATTTTTTAATATCCCTCGTTTATCAATACAAAGTTTCATTATTGCTCCCACATATTCTGCCTTTGTAATTATTTGAGCTAAAATATAAGGTTCTTCAATGTGGTCAATTTGATTTATTAGGGGCATTCCTGATGGATTATGAACTTCAATAACTTCGCCTTTTGTAGTATAAACATTATAAGATACATTTGGTACGGTAGTAATAACATCCATATTAAATTCACGATCGAGACGCTCTTGCACAATTTCCATGTGTAAAAGCCCCAGAAAACCTCCTCTAAAACCAAAACCTAATGCTGCACTAGACTCGGGAGTGAAAGTAAGAGAAGCATCGTTTAGCTGAAGTTTTTCAAGCGAAGAACGCAAATTTTCGTATTCATCTGCATCTACGGGATAAATACCTGCAAAAACCATGGGCTTTACGTTTTCAAAGCCAGCAATAGCTTCTTTACATGGCACTTCTACATGTGTAATTGTATCACCTACTTTTACTTCGCGTGCATTTTTTATACCCGAAATAATATATCCAACGTTACCAGCTGAAATTTCCTGACGTGGTTCGAGCGAAAGTTTTAAAATACCTATTTCATCGGCATGATAATCTAAATTTGTATTTACAAATTTTACGTGATCGTTTGTTCTTAATGTACCATTAAATACTCTATAGTAAGCAATAATACCTCTGAATTGATTAAATACTGAATCGAAGATTAAAGCCTGAAGCGGAGCATTTGGGTCACCTTTAGGTGGGGGAATCTGTTCTATAATAGCTTTTAATATTTCTTGAATTCCCATGCCAGTGCGAGCACTTGCTTCTATTATTTCTTCTCTTTCACAACCAAGCAAATCAACTATTTGATCCTTAACTTCATCGGGCATTGCAGCAGGCATGTCCATTTTGTTCAGTATAGGAATAACTGCTAAGTTATAATCAATAGCTTTGTACAAATTTGAAATTGTTTGTGCCTGAATGCCTTGTGTAGCATCTACAACCAACAAAGCCCCTTCACATGAAGCAATTGCTCTTGATACTTCGTAGCTAAAATCAACATGACCAGGTGTATCTATCAAATTTAAAATGTAATCTTTCCCATTATAGCTATACTGCATTTGAATGGCATGACTTTTAATAGTTATACCGCGTTCACGCTCAAGCTCCATATCATCAAGAACTTGTTCTTGAAGTTGATTTCCTGAAATTGTTCCTGTATATTCAAGCAAGCGGTCTGCTAAAGTACTCTTTCCGTGGTCTATATGTGCAATTATACAAAAATTGCGAATGTATTCCATCTAATTCCTAATTTTGATGCACAAAGATAATCTAAGAAATTTAAATTTTTTAGATTTGTGTTTTTAAAGTTTTTTCGTTTGATTTTGTTTGAAAAAAAAATTATTTTCGTAGCAATAAAAAATAATTAAACAAAATTTTATGGTATCAGTAAAAGACCTTAGTTTTAAAGGAAAAAAAGTACTTATTCGAGTTGATTTCAATGTTCCTTTAAATCATAATCATCAAATAATGGACGATACACGTATTCGTGAATCTTTACCTACTATAATGAAAGTACTCAATGATGGTGGAACTGTAATATTAATGTCGCATTTAGGACGTCCAAATGGATACGAACCTGATTATTCTTTAACTCCTATTGTGCCAGTTCTTTCAAAAATGCTTGGACGTAACGTAATTTTTACTCGCGATTTGTTTGGACCAAAGACATATGAAGTTTGTGGCAAAATGAAACCTGGCGAAGTTGCTTTACTTGAAAATCTTCGATTTTATCCAGAAGAAGAAGCTGGCGACGAAAAATTTGCACAAGATTTAGCTAAACTTGCAGATATATATGTCAACGATGCTTTTGCAACATCGCATCGAAAACATACATCTGTTGCTACCATTGTTAAATATTTTAATGAAAATGCTTATTTTGGTTTATTACTCGAAAACGAAATACAGAATCTTGACAAAGTTTTGTTCGAAGCAGAACCTCCTTTTACAGCAATTATTGGTGGAGCAAAAGTCAGTACAAAGATAGGAGTAATTAAAAATTTACTTAACAAAGTAGATAACATGATAATAGGTGGTGGAATGGCATTTACGTTTATCAAAGCTTTAGGAGGTAAAGTTGGCGATTCTATAATAGAAGAACACAAAATTGATCTTGCTCGTAGCATTATTCAAGAAGTAATGCTTAAAGGAGTTAATTTATATTTGCCAACAGACGCTATTATAGCAAATGGTTTTTCAAATGAAGCTGCCACTCAAATTGTTTCGGCAGATAGTATTCCCGACGGGTGGATGGGATTAGATATTGGACCAAAAACACGTCGTCGTTTTGCCGAAATAATAACACATTCGCAAACTATATTATGGAACGGACCTATGGGAGTGTTCGAAATGGAAAATTTCTGCCAAGGAACAAAATCTATTGCTATTGCTGTAGCAAGCGCTACTATTAGCGGTTCGTTTTCATTAGTAGGTGGAGGCGATTCAGTAGCCGCTATCAATCAGTATAATCTTGCCGATAAAATGAGTTATGTTTCTACTGGTGGCGGTGCAATGCTCGAATATCTTGAAGGAAAAGAATTGCCTGGCATTGCAGCTATAAGAAAGAAAAAACAGAAAACCAGCAAAGAAAAAAGATAAGTATGTTTTTTAAAAATTTAACAAACGTTGTAATATGGTTATTTAAAACTAAATTGATGTTTTTTCGCACTTTTCACAAAGTCCGTAGATATATAATGAATGAAACATTGGCTTATACTTGTTAAATTCTGCCGACGATGTAATTATTTCTTGCAAGCGTGGATTACAAAATTCTTGTATTTTACTGCAACGAATACAAATTAAATGGTCGTGTTGTCTTGAACCAAAAGCCTTTTCGAATTTAGAGTGATTTTTGCCAAAATGATGGCGGATAACTAAATTAGCATCTAATAAAATTTCTATTGTATTATATAATGTTGCACGGCTAATTGAATAACCTTTGTTTTTCATATAAATATATAAACTCTCTACATCAAAATGAGAGTCTTGCAAGTATATTTCTTCTAAAACAGCATACCTTTCAGGAGTTTTGCGATGTCCTTTCCTTTCTAAATAATTCGTAAAAATTTCTTTTACAGAATTAATAATGTTATCTTTTGCCATTTTTTTGCTGTAAATATAAACATTATTTTTAACAATTCTAAATAAAAAATTTTATTATTTTTATTTTAATTAACATAACGTATCTTTGAAAGAACAAACCAATAAGAAAACTTATGAAGAATTTTATTGTTTTTTTCATTCTTGTTTTATTTTATTTAGAAAATATTGGACAAGAATACTATGGTGGAATCCCAGCATATCCTTATCCTGTTGAATATAAACAGCCCGATGGTTCAAAGCTAATAATTACAATGAAAGGAGATGAATCTGTAAATTGGGCTGTTACAGAAGATGGTTACTCGTTAGTAAAAAACACGAATAACAATGCATGGGAATATGCAATAATAAATTTTAATAACGAAATGGTGTCGTCGGGAATTATAGCACATAACCCAAATGAACGCTTACAAATAGAAAAAGATTTATTATCATCAATATACAAAGGATATAGATATAGTAAAGAGCAAATCAAAAAAATGAGAGAAAACTTTGAATTATTAAAAAGAACAAAAACAACGAGTGATTTTCCAACAACAGGTACAGTAAAAATGTTAGTTATTTTAGCAAACTTTAATAATACTACTACTACATATACACAAACAAATTTTGATAATTATATGAATCAAACAGGATATAATTTTCAAAGTGCATTTGGGAGTTTTAAAGATTATTATTTAGCAAGTTCATACAATCAATTAACAGTAGTATCAACAGTTGTTGGCTGGGTAACCGTTCCAAATGTCCATGATTACTACGGACCATCAGATAAGTGGAGTGAATTAGCAAGAGATGCTATTGTTGCTGCCAGAAATGCATATCCTTCGCTCGATTTTTCTCAATTCGATAACAATAATGATGGTTATATTGATGGGATAGCAATATTTCACCAAGGACACGGACAAGAAGCAACAGGCAATACTACAGATGTGTGGTCGCATACAGGATCTGTGTTTAATTATAATCTTATTTACAATGGAAAAAGATGTGCAACATATACTATGCAACCAGAAAAAGTTGGTACTTCGTCCAATATGATTACTGTTGGTGTGATGGTTCATGAGTTTGGTCATAATTTAGGATTACCCGATTTATACGATACAGATTATTCTTCCGATGGTATAGGGAATTGGGATGTAATGGCTGGTGGTTCATGGTTAAACGGAGGAAGAACTATTCCTGTTCACAACGCCTGGTCAAAGTATCAATTAGGTTGGCTTACACCTGTTACACTTACCAATCCAGGAACTTATACTCTTAACACTTCGTTAACAAGTAATACTGTTTACAGAGTTAATACACAAACCAACAATGAATACTTTTTATTAGAAAATCGTCAAAAAACAACAGGAACATGGAATGCTTATTTGCCTGGCTCTGGTATGATCATATATCATATTGATCAAAATTACATAAATGCTCATTGGTCATCAAACAGTGTAAACGACGATGAAAATCATCAGGGAGTTGATATAGAAGAAGCAGACGGAACACTTACTACAAACAATGGCGGAGATGCAGGCGATCCTTTTCCTGGAACAACTGGCAAAACATCTTTTACCGATCAAACAACCCCAAATACTCTATCGTGGGCAGGAACTCCAACAAATAAGCCGATTACCAATATCACTCATAGTAGTGGAGTTGTTACATTTGTATTTATGGGTGGAGCTACAACTCTTAATGCCGATTTTTATGCAAATCAAACTGTTATTCAGGCAGGGCAATCTGTAACATTTACTGATATGTCTGTAACACCTTCAGGAACAACAATTACTTCATGGCAATGGACTTTTCAAGGGGGCACACCTTCCTCTTATAATGGCCAAAACCCTCCTCCAATCACTTTTAATAATCCAGGAACTTATAACATTTCATTAACAATTACAAATTCTGCAAATAATAATGACACTGAAACCAAAAATTCATATGTAATTGTAACTTCTCCTCCACAATCACAGTGGGTAACACAATATAGTGGTTTTACAACTCAGTATAGAGGTGTTTGGGACATATCAATTGTAGATGCTAATACGGCTTGGGGAATTGCCATAGATGGAAACGGAAATCCTGTTAACGAATTTACTAGGACAACAGATGGAGGAACAGCTTGGACAGTTGGAACTATTACAGGTGTGCCAACTAATAATAGAATTAGTAATATTTGTGCAGTATCAGGGACAAAAGCTTGGATAGCGATGTATTCCAATACAGGAACTGCCGGAGAAGGCGGTATATTTATAACAACTAATGGTGGAATAAGTTGGACAAAACAAACAACAGCTACATTTGCAGGGACAGCTGCATTCCCTAATGTAGTTCACTTCTGGAATGGAAATGAGGGTTTTTGCATGGGTGATCCCAATGGTGGCTATTTCGAAATTTATACTACATCTAATGGAGGAACAACTTGGACAAGAGTTCCACAAAACAATATTCCAGCTCCTCTTTCAGGAGAATATGGATATACTGCTATGTATGATGTAGCTGGTAATACTGTTTGGTTTGCTACTAACAAAGGACGAGTATTTAAATCAACAAATAAAGGACAAAGTTGGACTGTAACACAAGTACCAAATTTTACAGACTTTAGCATAATTTCGTTCAATGATTTAAATAATGGATTTGCTTTGCAAAAAATCTATTCCAATAATACATTAACATCAATTAATTTTTCAGTAACAACAGATGGAGGAACTTCCTGGACAAGTAGTTCATTTAATTCAAGCAATATTCCACCATTTGTTTATTTAACCCATATAGATGCTATTCCTGGAGTTAATGGTAAATGGGTAAGTGTAGGACGTAATTTTAATGGTACTTATGGAAGTAGTTATACAGAAGATTATGGTGGGTCTTGGATACGCATAGATAGTGGAGTTCAATATATTTCTTGTAAATTTCTTAATAACAACGTAGGTTGGGCAGGTGGTTTTAATACAATTGCTAATGCCAACGGCATTTACAAATGGCAAAATCTAACAGAATTACAAGAAATAACCTATACTGAAAAGGAAGTTCTCATTTATCCAGTACCAGCCAGCGAAACATTTAAAATAATTGTACCAAGTTCGTTATTAAACTCTAAACTCGAAATTCGGAACGTTTTAGGTAAGAAGGTTTTTGAGAATAATATTTATACCGAAAATATTGAAATATCTTGTTATTATTGGACGAGGGGATTATATTTTATTACTATTACAAATGAAATCGAAATTAATACTTATAAAGTAATTGTAAATTAAAATAATTTGTTTATCAATTTTTACATTTTAAAGCAACTTTTTTGCATATATTTACGTCAAATCATAAATTAATTAATTGACTATGGGAATTTATTATCGTTGTTTAGTTTTTTTTATTATTATTCCAGCTTTAGCTTTTTCGTCAGATTCTAATAAAAAAGCAACTTTAAAAGTTAATCAAATTTCGGATTATGAGTTTATGGCAAAATTTTCAAACAGCTCTTTCTCTTTTGAATATAAGACAATAAATAATGAAAATTATGTAGAGCTAAAAGCAGATGATTTAGTTCCAAATGGAAAAATAGGATTACCATCATTGCCATCTTATAAGCAATTAATAGAAATGCCTATAGGAGCAAATGCTGAAATAGAAATATTAAATTACGAAGAACACATTGTTGATTTAAAAGAATTAGGTTTTACATACAAAATAATTCCACTTCAACCGTCATTGCGAAAAGATCAAGACCCAAATAAAATGCCATTTCATAAAAATGAAGCTGTTTATCAAAAAAATGAGTTCATTGCAAATCCATTAGTTGAAATTCAAGAAGTTGGAATTTCCCGATATATTTGCTTAGCACGTTTAGTAATAAATCCTTTCCAGTATAACCCTTCAACTAATACTATTAAATTTATTAAAAACATCGAATTTAAAGTTAAATATAACAATGCAGATATTGTTGCTACTAACGAAATAAAAAAGAAATACTTTTCTCCTGTTTTCGAGAATCAGTTCAGAAATTTAGTAATTCGAAATAAAAATTCTACCAAAGATCAGATAACACAGTATCCTATATCTTATTTAATTATAAGCCATCGCATGTTTGAAAACACTCTTCAACCTTTTATTGACTGGAAAACGAAAGAAGGATACAAAGTTAAAGTTGCTTATACAGATGTTATAGGAACGACAACAACTGCAATAAAAAACTATATTATTTCAGAATATCAAAACGCAACTCCACAAAATCCAGCTCCAACTTATTTGCTAATAGTTGGAGACATTGCACAAGTGCCAACATTTACAGGTACAACAGGTAATCATGTTACAGATACATATTACGGAACTATGAACGGAACAGGAGATGTTATTCCTGATATGTATATAGGTAGAATGTCGGCAACAAATACAGTTCAACTTCTGAATATTTTAAATAAAACATTAGAATACAAACAATATCTAATGCCCGATCCTTCGTATTTGCAATATGCTCTTATGATAGCTGGCGTTGACAACAATTTTGCTTCAGTTCATGGGAATGGTCAAATAAACTACGGTAATCAATTTTACACAAACAATTCAAATGGTATAAATAGTTATACATATTTATATGGTAGCGGTTCGCCTATAATTTCAAACAGTCCACAAGCTGCTCCTGCTATTAAACAGAATATTAGTAGTGGTATAGGTTTTG
>JBBIKO010000022.1:5222-14015 GCA_037445415.1 Bacteroidota bacterium | reverse complement strand
ATAAATTTTTAAAAGTATTTTCTGTTATAAAGCTCCCATTCCCTTCTGTTGAAATAAATAAACATCAAATTGTTTTCTATCCCTTATATTTTTAATTACTTTTGTGGCTTAAAGTATTTCATAGCTGTTGGTAAAAATTTTTTCATTTCGCGGATTCGGTTTTCATCTGATGGATGTGTGCTTAAAAATTGAGGAATAAAACCATCCGCTTTTTTACTCATACTTTCCCAAAATTCTACTGCTTTATTAGGGTCGTAGCCAGCTTTAGCCATAAGAACTAAACCTATTTTATCGGCTTCATATTCGTGTTTGCGAGAATATGCAAGTGCTCCAATTGTTGCACTAATGCCATATATAGATTTAAATATTTCACGTGTTTGCTCTGGGTTATTTTTCATAGCAACGTCTAAAGTTACTCCCCCCATAATTATTGCTAACTGCTGGCTCATTCGTTCATTGCCATGCTTTGCAATAGCATGGGCTATTTCGTGTCCCATAACTACAGCTATTCCGTTTTCGTCACGAGTGTATGGTAAAATACCTGTGTAAAATACAATTTTACCACCTGGCATACACCATGCATTCACTTCCGACTTTTCTACTAATTTAAACTCCCATTTTTGTCCTTTAATCCTATCTTTATATTTACTCTTTCCGAAAAGTTCATTTGCAGCATTAACCATTTTATTTCCTACTTTTTCTATTTCTTGCGAGCGACTATCGGTAACAGGAACTATAGGATGTTTCGAAACAAACTCGTTGTAACTAGTTAAAGCTAAATTTGTTAACATTGATTCGGGCAGAATACGAATTTGATTGCGGTTTGTTATCGGAACTCTATAACATGAAAAAACTACAAAAGATGAAAATAAAAGTATTGTTAATGTTTTCATAAGCATTTTTTTTTGCTAAAATACAAAAAAACTCATTCCGTACAATTGTTACACATTATAATGTCATGTCGCTTTTTTAGCACTTTTTCTCTAAACTTGTTGAAATCCTGTCCTTTCCATATTTGTTTTAAAGTTATTGTATTAATATTACCTACAATGTTATCAGCATTTTTATCGAAACAACAAGGAACAACACATCCATCGTATGTTATAACACATTGCGACCATATTCTAAAACACTTATTAAGTATTTTTTTCTTATTCTTCCATCCTTCACTCGTAAATACATATCTTCTAAATTTTTTGTTTTCTGGCAAATAATTATAATCGTTATAAATTTGCATGCTTTTTAAACTCACTTTTATTTTTCCCAACGATTTTAGCCAATTTACCAAGTTTGAAATTTCGTTTTCGTTGTAACGATTTACAAGTATTTGTACTGTAATTACCGGATTGTTTTTGTTTAGTTTATTTTTAGCTTTAATCAAATTAATAATTCCTTGCTTAACTTTTTCTAAATTGCCTCCTTTTCTGTATTTTTCGTAAGTATGTTGACTATAACCGTCTATCGAAATAATTATTTTTGAAAGACCGCTTTTTACAATGTTACAGGCAATTTTTTCGTTCAAGAGTTGTCCATTTGTAGAAATAACTACATACATTTTGTAAGAACGAGCAATTGTAATCATTTCTGTTATATTCGAATTTAGCAATGGTTCGCCTTGAAAATATAAATTAAGGTAAAAAGTTTTTTTATATATTGATTGTATTAACTTTTCGAAAAGCAATAAATTCATTTCTCCTTTTTTACGTGTAAGGCTATTATTTCCTGTAGGACATTCAGGACAGTTTAAATTGCATTTGTTTGTTGGCTCAACAGATACTGCAAATGGCATAGGAGCTACATAAATTTTTTGCAACACAAGCGAAAGAAAATAATTACATATAATCTGAAAATAATTAATGAGTCTATAAAAATAAATCATACCTTAATATACCTATAAAAAAAACTTAAAAACAAAGCCGAAAAAACAGCTGCAATTGCAGATATAAGAAAAGCTACATATGAACCAAATGAAATCCAAATAATACCAGTAATAGAGCTGGCAAGCATTGTTGCAATGCTTTGTAAAGAATTATATGAACCAATTGCACTAGCTGTTTCATTTTGACTAACTATATTGCTAATCCAAGCCTTCCCTATTCCCTCAGTAGCAGCAGCATAAAAACCATAAATTATAAAACATAACAATAATAATACGTAATCTTGCAAAAAAGCCATTCCTAAATATACTACTGCAAAAATCAGCATACCCAAAATATACACTTGATGTAAACCTAATCTATCGGCAATTACGCCTACTGGAAAAGAAAATATTGCATAAGAAATATTGTAAAAAATATACATCCCAATAACCGTTGTGTCGTTATATCCCAATTCTTTAACTCTTAGCAACAAAAACATATCGGAACTATTAAATAAAGCAAATAAAAGAAATCCGCTAATGAGCAGTTTGTATTTTTTAGAGCTATTTTTTAAGTATTTAAAAAAGGAAAAAAATGAAAATTTGTCAGTTTTTTTAATGTCATAGTTTGCTTTCTCATTAAGTTTCCATAGCAAAAAAATAGTTATTAATCCTGGTAAAATTGTAAAAATAAATAACCAATGGTATTGATTAGGAAATACTAACAAAAACAAAAATGCAATAGTTGGTCCTATAGCAGCTCCCAGTGTATCGAATGCACGATGAAATCCAAAAACTTTTCCTTTGTTTTCTTTATTTACTTCTGACGAAAGCATTGCATCGCGTGCAGCAGTACGTATTCCTTTGCCAAAACGATCTAATGTTCGAGTAAATAAAATCCACAATGCATTTGAAATAATTATCATCATAGGTTTAGATATAGCACTAAGTATATAGCCTACTCTAATAAAAGGCAACCGACGTTGTATTTTATCAGACCATAGTCCGAAATATCCTTTACTTAATCCTGCAATAAATTCGGCAATACCTTCCAAAACGCCTATGTACATTGCAGAGTAATTAAGTGAAGCCAAGTAAACAGGAATAATTGGATATAACATTTCGCTTGCTACATCTGTAAAAAAACTAATAAATGATAATAACATTACTGTTCGTGTTATAAAAGTGTATTTCATTCCAACTCAGTTTACAAACATTAAAAATACAGATTTTTTAAAAAAATAAATAAAATAAGCAATACTTTTAAAATTTGTTAAATGCCTGTTATAAAAACAATTAGGAATAAAATTTGTTTATAACTTTGAAAAATATATAGTTATGAAAAAAATAGAAGTAAAAACCTGGTTATATTATTTCTTAGCCTTTTTACATACTTCATGTTCTTATGCTCAAAAAGAAGAAAGTAGTCAGAAACCAAGAATACATATTGATGTAAAAAAAGAAACCGACAAATATGGGAATATTATTCGTTACGATTCTACTTACTCATGGTCGTGGAGTAATATAGATTCAGAAGACAGCTTTAAAATGATAGATTCAATGTATTCAAAACTTCTGAATGAAATTATAAAGATAGAAATTATTTTTTTGATGTTGATAGCTTATTTCTTAAACCTTTCTCTTTTTCGATATTTGACGATGATTGGTTTAATTTCGATAAACAAATGGAAAAAATGTTGCAACAACATAGAGAATTTATGAAACAACACGATGAAATCATGAAGCAATTTTTTCAGCCAAATATAATTATCCCTGAACCAAAACAACAGAAAAATGAACCACAAAATAATAATAAGCCAACAAAAACCAATAATAATTCGGGAATAGATATTTAATTTTAATAAATATAATTAGAATTTTCAAAAAATGCTGGCTCATAAATGTCAGTCTTTTTTTTGCTTATTTTTGAACATTAATAAACATAAGAGCATTATGAGTAACTATCATCAAATAATTGAGTCGAAAAAATATTCATTTATAGATATATCCTTTGAAAAGCTAATGCAAAAGCGTATTTATAAAGTATTGTTAATTTGTAATGCTTACGATGCGTTTATGTTAGAAGAAGATGGTCGTATTGACGAACGTTTATTCAACGAATATACTCAACACAGTTTACGTTATCCGCCACTTATTATTCAATCTTATTCCGAAAAAGAATCTTATCGTATTTTGGAAGAAGAAAATATTGATTTAATTATAACAATGCTAAATATAGGTGGCAGCGATGCTTTTAATATTGCTAAAACTATAAAACAAAAATATCCACTAAAGCCAATTGTTATTCTTACTCCATTTTCGCGTGAAGTTTCTATTCGTTTACAAAAAGAAGATTTAAGCGCAATTGATTATGTTTTCTGCTGGCTTGGTAATGCCGATTTACTATTAGCCATTATAAAACTCATCGAAGATAAGATGAATTTAAAACACGATGTTGAAGAGTCGGGAGTACAGGCTATTTTATTAGTCGAAGACTCTATACGTTATTATTCTTCGTATTTGCCCTATTTATATAAAATATTATTTCAGCAATCGAAACGTTCTATGCTCGAAGGGTTAAATGAGCATCAAAAAATGTTGCTTATGAGAGGGAGACCAAAAATTATTCTTGCAACAAACTATAACGATGCTGAACAATTAATTATGAAATATAAAGAGAATCTTTTAGGTGTAATAAGCGATATTAGTTTTAAAAAAGATGGAAAAAAAGATCCAATTGCCGGAATAAAACTTTTACAAAAAGTTAAAGAAGAAGATAAATATATGCCATTTTTACTTCAATCGAGCGATTCACATTTCGAATTTACGGCAAAAAAAATGGGGGTTGCCTTTATCAATAAATATTCTAAATCGTTATCAATTGAGCTTCGTAATTATATAATAAATCACATGGCTTTTGGCGATTTTGTTTTTAGAAATCCAGAAACCTGCGAAGAAATATGTCGTGCAACAGATTTAAAATCTCTTCAAGAAAAAGTATTTAAAGTTCCTAATGAAACATTAGAATATCATGTAAAACAGAATCATTTTTCGAAATGGCTTAATGCAAGAGCATTATTTCCAATTGCACGAATGTTTAAATATGCTTCGGCAGAAGATTTTGAAAATATAGATGAAATTCGAACTTTTATTTATGAAGTTATAGATACTTATCGCCAATACAGAGGAAGAGGAGTTATAGCAAAATTCGATGGAAAAAACATTGACGAGTATCTTACTTTTAGCAGAATAGGAGATGGTTCTTTAGGAGGCAAAGCTCGTGGACTTGCTTTTATGGATTTGCTAATTAAAAAATACGAATTATTCGACAAATGGCCCAATATTCTGGTTTCTATTCCACGCACTGTTGTATTAAGTACCGATGTTTTCGATGAATTTATGGAAACACATGATTTGTACAAAATTGCATTACGCAGCGACTTAAGCGATGAAGATATTTTAAAAGCTTTTGTAGAAGCAAGGCTACCAAGCAATGTTCTTCAAGAATTATATGCTTTTATATCTATAGTTAATGGTCCTATAGCCGTACGTTCTTCTAGTAAACTCGAAGATTCACATTATCAACCTTTTGCCGGCGTTTACAATACTTATATGATACCCAAAATAGCAAATAATGCAAAAGAAACATTAAGATTATTAACCGAAGCAATTAAAAGCGTTTATGCTTCTGTTTTTTTTAAAACTAGCAAATCGTATATTACTGCTACATCTAACGTAATTGATGAGGAAAAAATGGGTGTTATATTACAAGAAGTAGTAGGACAAATGTATGAAGGTAAATATTTTTACCCGACTATATCTGGCGTGGGGAGATCTATAAACTTTTATCCTATCCCCCCCGAAAAACCAGAAGATGCTGTTGTAAGTATTGCATACGGGTTGGGTAAGTATATTGTTGATGGCGGACAAGCACTTCGCTTTTGTCCTAAATATCCTAAAAAAATTTTACAATTATCAACACCAGAATTAGCATTAAGAGATACACAAAAATATGTTTACGCATTAGATTTAAATCCAAATAGTTTTATTCCTTCGCCCGATGATGGTATCAATATAACAAAACTTACTATTAAACAAATTCAAAATCATCCACCCTTTAAATTGGTAGCATCAACTTATGATTATGAAAATAACATTATTAGAGATGGTTTGCAAGAAAATGGGAAGCCGATATTTTCTTTTTCAAGCATACTACAATACAACAAAATTCCTTTGGCAGAAATAGTTCAACATTTTTTACATATTTCTCAAAATGAAATGGGTACACCTGTAGAAATAGAATTTGCTGTTAATTTTGATGTTCCAAAAGATAAACCTGCAAGATATTATTTTTTACAAGTAAGACCAATTGTTGAAAACAAAGAATTAATAAAGCTCGATATACAAAAAGTTGAAAAGTCGGAATCAATTATAATAAGCAATTCAGCATTAGGTAACGGTGTTATAGAAAATATATACGACATTATTTTTGTTAAACCAAATAATTTTAATCCAGCAAAAAATCCCGAAATAGCAAGAAATTTAGAACGAATAAATGATGTTTTTTTCAAAGAAAATAAAAATTACATTCTTATAGGACCTGGCAGATGGGGATCGAGCGATCAGTGGTTAGGCATTCCTGTTAAATGGGCACAAATTTCAGCAGCACGTGTAATTGTTGAATCTGGCCTCGAAAATTACAGGATTGACCCAAGTCAAGGAACTCATTTTTTTCAAAACTTAACATCATTTCGAGTTGGTTACTTTACTATAAACCCATTCATGAACGAAGGTTATTACGATGTTGATTTCTTGATGAATGCTCCTAAGGTTTACGAAGATGAATATATACTTCATGTTCGTTTCGATTCTGCTTGTATTGTTATGATTGATGGGAAAAGCAACCAAGGAGTTATTTTTAAACCTACAATGAAATTTTTAGTATGATATCTTTGCAAAACAAATTGTAAAAAAGTATATATAAATACTTATAAATCAATATAACAATTATTGAGGACATTTGACAATTTGTTAGTAATATAAAAAAATTGTGAAATAAAACATAAAGTTAAAACCATAAAAAACTGTAATATAATGATATTGCTAACCATAACGAAGTTGAGGTATAGCAATCTACCAAAATCAACACAACAATATGAAAAGTAGTGCAAATATACAAGGTAGCACATTAGAATTTAGGAGATTGCGTAGCGGTTTTTTACTCCCTCTCAATGACGTTACAAAAAAAATCTTTGAATGATTTGTTGTAACTATATAAGTTAAATTCAATTATTTTGAAATAAGTTTTATTATTGAATTGTTAATTCATTGATAATATTGGTAGCTCCTGCAAATTTTTCTATAACCCATAATACATAACGACTATCTACATTTATTGTTCGCTGCAAATCTTTGTTATAAATAAAATTGCTACACAACCAGTCCCAATTCCCATCGAAAGCAATACCTATAAGCTCTCCCTTATCGTTCAAAATAGGACTTCCTGAATTTCCTCCAGTAATATCATTATTTGAAATAAAAGCAACTGGTAATTTACCTGTTTCATCAGCATAACGACCAAAATCTTTTTTATTATAAAGTTCAATCAATTTTGGATGAACTTTAAATTCGGGATGGCTATCATCCCATTTTTCAATTATACAGTCTAAATAAGTTATGTAGTTGTAGTAAACTGCGTCTTTCGGCTTATATGGTTGAACCGTACCGTATGTTAAACGTAAAGTGCTATTGGCATCGGGATATGTTATTCTGTTAGGAAGGAACTCTTTAATTGCTTTAAAATATTTTCTATCTAACACACTTAGCTTTGCATTTGCTTGCTGATAAGCAGGTATTAGTTTAAATTGATATTCACCCAGAAGAGATTTTTGAAAAACAATTAACGGATCTTTTGCAATTACATCTTCTGACGGATTTTCTAAAAACTTATTCATTCGTTGTTTATCAGTAAATATACTCTTAGAATATATTTGGTTTAAAAACGATTCTAATTTTTGTTCAATAGTTTTTCCTTTATAATTTTTTATTAGATCTTTTGTAAAGAAGGATAATTGTTGTTCTTTTGGGATATCATTTATATAGGCATGTAACATTGTTTTAAATGTTTCTCTATCAACATTTGGATAGTACTTTTTAAATAATTCTTTTGACTTTTCTTTTAGATCTTTTATTGTTTCTTGTATTGCTTTTTCATTGTCCTTTTTGTTTTTCAATAAAGGCTCAATAGCTAAAAATTGCTGAATTGACATAATTTGCGAGCTTCCTTGCAACAAAGCAAACGAAACATACATAAGATGTTTAATTGGTTCTGTCAACTTTTTGTAAGTTTCTTTGTATTCTTCTAAAATATTATCATATTTAGTAATATTTCCGCTTTTTATCCAATTTTCTAATTGTTTATCGAATTCACGTCTATTACTTATAGCATCGGTTTTTGTTAGAGTTAGAACTTCACCTTGCCACAATTTATAGCCATTGGCTAACGATGCATAGTCGCTTGCAAGTGCTAACTGAATTTCTTTTGAAGAATCCATGTATTTTTTCCATGTTTCGAGCTTTTTGCCAACTAAATTAATAAGAGTAGGATTAAATACATCGCGTTTGTATTCCATACCATATGCGGTTAAATATCGTTCTGTTTGTCCAGGATATCCCATAATCATAGTAAAATCGTTTGGTTTAACGCCTTTTATTGATATAGGTAAGTGATATAATGGTTCGTATGGTTTATTTTCTTTAGCATAATTAGCAGGCTTTCCATCGGGAGACATATATATTCGAAGAACAGCAAAATCGCCGGTATGTCGTGGCCACATCCAATTGTCGGTATCGCCGCCAAATTTTCCTATAGAAGATGGAGGTGCTCCAACAAGTCGAACATCTTTAAATACTTCGAAAACAATCAAATAATATTC
>JBBIKO010000022.1:0-5212 GCA_037445415.1 Bacteroidota bacterium | reverse complement strand
AAAAACGCTTTTAACTTTTGCATAATAGTGAGTATTTTCTTTTGCTTCAGATTCAATTTTATCAATAGCCTTGCGTATCAACTTTCTACGGTCTTCTTCTTTTGTGTCATCTTTTATTTCTTCAAGAACACGCCCAGTAACATCTTCTATTCGTACAATTCTTGTAGCATAAATATCTGTTTGTAATTCTTCAGAATAGCTTCTTGCCCAAAAGCCATCAGATAAATAATCGTGTTCTACTGTTGAAAGTTTAGCAATTGCATCGTAAGCACAATGATGATTAGTAAACATAAGTCCTTGTTTACTAACTATTTCGCCTGTGCAAAAGCCAACAAATTCACCATTTACATCGTTAACTAACTGAAAAATAGCATCTTTTATAGAAGAACGATTGATGCTATATATTTCTTCTGGTGTTAGTTTACATCCTAATCGTTGCATATCGGCATAATTTAATTTAGAAATGAGATTAGGAAGCCACATCCCCTCGTCTGCTTTAACAAATAAAGCATACAATAAAAATAAAATACCACAAACAAATACTTTAAAATTTTTCATAATAATCTAACATTAATTTTGCTCAAAATTAAAAAGTTTTTTACTTAGTTGGAATAAAACAGACGAAAATTTAATAAGTTACTATAAACTTATTTCATTTAAAACTCTCAAAAAATGTTCCCGTGCATATAAAGAAAACTTATAGGTTTGATTCTGTGTTTTAATAATTAAAAGGTTTGGAATTATACCGTAACTCGATTTTTTAATAGTTTCAACTATATCAATTAAAGGAATTTCTATTTTTAAAAGTCGTGTTTTTTTGTTAAATGCTATAAAAACAATGCTTTCTTTGCCTATTTTTAATTTACCATCTATTTTTTTATTTCCATTTTCATAATATGTAGATGCGACAGTTAGTAAATATTTCCTGCTTTTTGATTTCATAGTTTAAGTTGTAATAGGTATATTTTCAAAGATACACAAAAATAAAGTTTTAATCAATAGAAAATTGTTTATATAAATTAAACATTAAAACAGGGATAAAAATAAATTTTGCATTAAGTTGAAGAAATAAAAATATTTTATTGTACTTTTGAAAAAAAATTATTGTTTATGGATATAAAATTAATTTTTAATCGTTCAAAGGAAATTATCATAAATCCTCAGAACGAGTGGCATAAAATTAACAATGAAAATACGGGAATTAAAGAAGTTTTAACAGGTTTTGTAATTCCTTATTTACTTTTTATTTTATTAGCTTCTGTTATTGGTAGTTTATTGTTTAGAACAATCTTTTTTAATCCAGTTTATTCGATAGTTTATTCTATTTTTAATTTATTAACGTATATAGTAGTTATTTTAATTACTCCTGTTATTTTGCAAGCATTAGCAAACAATTTTTCGGCAGAAGTAGATAAAGTAAAAGCTCTAAAACTAATATCTTTTTCTTTTACACCTTCTTATATTATTGGTATTGTTATTGGATTTTTACCCGCATTTTCGGTTTTAGGCATAGTTGGACTATATGGCTTATACATTATGTGGGTTGGGTTCGATATTTTAATAAATGTTTCGCAAGACAAAAAAGTTGGTTTTTACCTTGTTACAATTTTGATTATAATAATTGAATTTGTTATTTTTAGTTTAATTTTAGGAACTATTTTATTTACATTTTTTGGTCTAGGTGGTTTGTATATGGTTGGTTAATGAGTCAAGTAAAGATTATTGCAAAAAACAAAAAAGCATATTTTTTATACGAAATATTAGAAACATTCGTAGCAGGAATCGTTTTAACTGGAAGTGAAATAAAATCCATAAGAGCTGGGAAAATTAATTTTGTCGATTCGCATGCTGTTGTTGAACATGGCGAAGTTATTATAAAAGGGTTACATATAGCTCCTTACGAAAGAGGGGGGTATGCTAATCATAACCCGACAAGAGATAGAAAGTTGTTGCTGTCGAAGAAAGAAATAAATAAAATATCAAAAAGAATAGCAGAAAAAGGTTATACCTTTATTCCTTTGTCGTGCTTTATATCCGAAAAGGGTTATGCAAAAATCGAAATGGGACTTGCACGTGGAAAAAAAGCTTTCGATAAACGAGATAGCATAAAAAAGAAAGATCAGGAAAGAGAACAAAAAAGAAATTCGTTTTCTGGTTAAGCAAATTTCGTAGAAAAAATATTATAAATAAAAAATTAAGCAGTCTTTTCTACTTCTTTAATACTTTTTTCAATAATTTTTACTGCTTCAATTATTTGTTCTTTATTTATAACTAATGGTGGTGCAAATCGAATAATATGCTGATGCGTTGGTTTTGCAAGTAATCCGTTTTCTTTCATCTTTAAACACACATCCCATGCTTCTTTACCTTTGTATGGTTTAATAACTATTGCATTCAATAACCCTTTTCCGCGAATAGTTCCTATCATAGGAGATTTTATTTTTGCTAATTCTTCGCGAAATATTTTTCCCATTTTTTCAGCATTTTCGGCTAATTTTTCTTCTTTAACAACTTCTAAGGCAGCAATAGCAATACGTGCAGATAATGGATTACCACCAAAAGTAGAACCATGTTGACCTGGTTTTATTGTTAACATTATATCGTTATCAGCTAAAACTGCCGAAATAGGATACATACCACCAGAAAGAGCTTTACCAAGTATAAGAATATCGGGCTTAATTTCTAAATGATCGCAAGCTAGCATTTTTCCTGTACGAGCTATACCTGTTTGAATTTCATCGGCAATAAATAATACATTATGTTTTTTACACAAATTATATGCTTCTTTAAAATAATTGTCTTCGGGAACAACTACTCCAGCTTCACCTTGTATAGGTTCTACTAAAAAGCCAATAATATTAGGATCGGATTGTATGACGTTTTTTAATGCTTCAAAATTGTTGTAAGGCACCATAATAAAACCAGGTGTAAAAGGACCATATTGACCATACGATTCTGGGTCAGACGACATTGATACAACAGTTATAGTTCTTCCATGAAAATTATTTTTGCAAACTATTATTTTACCTTCATTTTCACGTATTCCCTTTTTTGTATATCCCCATTTACGACATAGTTTTAAAGCTGTTTCAACTCCTTCGGCACCAGTATTCATTGGTAAAACTTTGTCGTAACCAAACATTTTAGTAATATATTCTTCATATAATCCTAACCAGTTATTATAAAAAGCACGTGATGTAAGAGCAAGTGTTTTAGATTGTTCAACCATTGACTGAACTATTTTTGGATGACAATGTCCTTGATTAACTGCACTATAAGCAGAAAGAAAGTCATAGTATCGTTTACCTTCTACATCCCAAACAAAAACTCCTTCGCCACGTTCTAATACAACAGGTAAAGGATGATAGTTATGAGCACCATACTGATCTTCTTTTGCTAAATAATCTTGTGTTGTTAATTTTTTTGTATTGGTTTTTTTACATTCTTTTTTTGTTTTTGTTGCTGTTCCCATAAACCTAAATTTTTTTGCCACAAATGTACATTAAATTATTCATATTTGAACACATACTTATTTGAAAATTTTTTACAAAAAGAACAAATAACTATCTTTATATTCAATTCAAAAAATAATTTATGTTATATCTTAAAAAAATGTTGAAATCATTTTTTTAGCTAAAAGTATTCCTTAGTATATTGCTGTAAATAAATTTTAGGTAAATTATGAGAAAACATAATTTGTAATTTTCTTTAATGCAATTCCCAAAAAAATATTCTATTTTTGTGAGATTTAACTTAAAAATATTCAATAGAATTTGAATATGATTTGTAAAATGAAAACGTTTTTCAAAAAACAATTTTTATTTTGTATCAAAAAAGTTTTATTTAACGTATAAGCAGTAAAAACGAATGAAACATTTGTATGCTTATATTATACTTTTAAATTTAACAATCCTTTTACAAAATTTTCTTTTTTCACAAAATTTGAATTCAATAATTGATAGTTCTGTTACAATTTTTGAAAGATTTACTCATAAAGATAGTTTAGCCGAAGCTATTTTTATTAGCAGAAACTTAGATGATACTTTAGCCGATAAATGGTTAAAAGATTATATATTAAACACACAAAATAAGCTATTGCGAATGCTTTCAAAAACAAAAGCAAGTGGTTGTTCAAATTTAGATTTTGAAAATGGAAATTTCAGTAATTGGACATGTCAAATCGGAACCAACGCTGGTTATCCAGCAGGAGGCTGGACAAACACACTTCCTATTGCTAATCGTCATGTTATAGTTTCGGGTGGTGTTGATCCTTATGGTGGATTTTCAAGAGTAGCACCTGGAGGGGGAAATTTTTCTGTTCGACTTGGTAATAACAGTGTTGGAGCACGAGCTGAACAACTTATATATTCGTTTATTGTACAACCACAGGATACTAATTTTATTTACAAATATGCTGTTGTTTTTGAAAACCCTAATCATGCTTTCGACAAACAACCTTATTTTGAAGTTAAAATCTTAAATAACAGCGGTAATACAATTCTTTGTGGTCATCAATATTACTATGCACATAACAATATCCCCGGTTTCAGCAATGTTGGAAATGTTTGGTTTAAACCATGGACTACTCAAGGTGTAAATCTTTCACAATATGTTGGTCAGTCAGTAACAGTAGTTGTTACATCAGCCGATTGTGCACACGGAGGGCATTTTGGATATGGTTATATAGATTTTATATGTCCTTCAACGTTTACAATAAACCCCGAATTTCATGAATATTGCGAAAATGTTACATCAACTACACTATACGTACCGAATATAGATCCCGGTATGCAATATCAATGGTCAACAGGAGCAACAACTCCTACAATTAGCATTAATCCACAACTGTACGATAATCAAACCATAAGTTGTTATATTTATCCACATAACTCTTATCAATGCGGTTTTTGGTATGTTTTTCATATAAAAGTGCTAAAATCTCCACAAGTTTCGATAAACCCAGTAAATCCAGTTTTGTGTTATGGTCAAACATTAACAACTTTAAATGCAATTGTTACTGGTGGAACACCCCCATATACTTATGTTTGGAATAATGGAGCAAACACTCCTTCTATAAATGTTGGCACAGGTAATTATCAGGTATTTGTATATGATGCGTCAGGTTGTCCACCTGTTTCTGCATCGGTTTCAATTACAGCAAATCCAGCTCCAATAACTGCTTATGCTGGCAACGATCAAACTTTATGTATTA
>JBBIKO010000021.1:0-14066 GCA_037445415.1 Bacteroidota bacterium | reverse complement strand
GTGCCGAAAAACCTAATGAATAAACATTAAGTACAAGAAAAAAATTACTATTTTCTTTTAATTGTGAAATTAAATTTAGTATTTCGTTAATATCTCTCTCTAATTTCCATTCTTCGCCATTTGGTCCGTGACCGAAAGCTGGAGGATCGAGTATTATGCCATTATATTTATTGTTTCGTCTTATTTCTCGTTTTACAAACTTTGTAGCGTCATCTATTATCCACCTTATGGCAGATACATCATTAAGTTTTGCATTATTTGCTGCCCAATTAACTATTTGTTTAACGCTATCAACATGTGTTACAACAGCTTTTGCAGAAGCAGCTACAATGCTTGCTACACCCGTATATGCAAATAAATTCAATACTTTAGCGTTTGGTATTGACAAACACTGATCGAAAATAAATTCCCAGTTTACAGCCTGTTCGGGAAAAATTCCTAAATGTTTGAACGAAGTAAGAGATAACTTTAAAGTTATGGGATTTTTGCCTTTTAGCATGTATTTAATTGTCCACGTGTTTGTTATGTTTTTATGCTTTTTCCATATTCCCGAATTAGGCGATGTAGGAATGTATTCAACAGAAGAGAGATTTTTCCACTCGTTTAAAGTTAATGAACTATTCCAAACAGCTTGTGGTTCTGGTCTTATGGCTACAACCTTGCCAAACCTTTCCAACTTTTTAAAATTTCCTGTATCTATCAACTCATAATCTTTCCAGTATTTGGGGCAAATTATTTCCATAAAAATTTAAGCAAAGGTATTAAATATGATTATAATTTTTTATACATTTGAAGTCAAAATTAAATTTTATGGGAAAAAATCAATCAAATGATGTTTTACAGAACACCGTAAACATGATAGGCAAAACAACAAGCATTGTTGGCGACATAATTAGCGAGAGCGATATTCGTATAGATGGAAATATTAAAGGAACAATACAAACCAAAGGGAAAATTGTTGTTGGGCAAACTGGTATAGTACTAGGTAATATTATATGTCAAAATGCAGAAATTGAAGGAAAAATAGAAGGGAAATTAAAAGTTAACGAATTGTTATCATTAAAAGCCACATCTAATGTACAAGGCGAGATTGTAACAGGTAAGCTAGCAATAGAACCAAATGCAATTTTTACTGGAACTTGTAAAATGGGCGATTATCCTGTTCATTCAAATGAAGAGTAGTTTTAAAAACACAAAAAAAAAATCTTAATTCGTACGCAAGAGCTTCAAGTATTGCATTGCAAATGGGAACAATTATTGCACTGGGCGTTTTTGCTGGTGTACATTTAGACGATTACATAAAATTAAAATTTCCTATTTTTACAGTTTTATTATCTATTACTTCAGTTGGAATTGCTATATATATAGCAATTAAAGAACTATTAAAAAACTAATTGCATTATGAAACTCAATCTATCAAAAATTTTTTTTCTTGTTAGTATTGTACTTTCGCTACTTACAATCTTGTTATTTAATCAAGGTCAAAAATGGCTTTTAGTAGTGTCTGGTTATTTTTACATTATTACTTTAGCTAGCATTAAGTTCTTTAAAATTAAACAAAATAAATCGCAGTCACTTTTTATAACTTCTTATTTAACAACCACTATGTTACGATTACTACTGCATCTGATAATTATGCTAATTTTACTTTATTTTATGAAGGAAAAATATTTAATAGCATTGCTTTTTTTAATTAACTATGTAATATTTAGCGTTTTTGAAGTAATTACTTTACTATCGAAAAAATGAGAACAAGTTACTGAAATAGTATTTATAAGTACCTTTAAACATAATGAAACGTCCAATATATTATATAAAAACCTTTATTTTTAATCTGAAAAAAGTATTAATGTTTCTTTTAAAACTATTACAAAGCTTTTTATCTGCACTAATTTTTATTTTAACTTTTTTAATAATTGCATTTTCTATTTATAGAACTGGATTTCCATTAAATGATGTACGCGACATTTTTATTAAAAACACCATTTTTAACTTGCAATTGTTATTATTATTAGCATTTATAGTTCGCTTTTTTGTATTATTACAGCAAAGAGCAAAAAAAAGAATTATTCTCGGCGAATTTATATTTATTTTTCTTTTAACAGCCTTTGCATTAGAACACTTTTTATTTAAAGATTTTGTAGAAAAGCTTTTAAATAACTGGTATAATTTAGTAATATCCATTTATGTAGTTAGCTTGAATGGTATAATTTTTCTTGTAGAATTATCGAAACAAAGTTTATTAATTTTAAAAAAGTTTAATCCTTCAGCATTATTTCTATCAAGTTTTTTATTATTGATACTATTAGGCACATTACTACTATTATTACCAGCATCTACATATAATGGCATTTCTTTAACAGATGCATTTTTTACATCTACTTCTGCAGTTTGTGTTACAGGTTTAATTACTGTAGATACTGCTACAACTTTTACTTTTTTTGGTAAAGCTGTAATAATGTTTTTAATACAAGCAGGCGGGCTTGGCATTATGACTTTTACAACTTTTTTTGGATTATTTTTTACAGGATCAAGTTCTTTTAAAGATCAGCTGATAATAAAAGATATTATTCATTCCGATACACTTTCAGAAATTTTTAAAACTTTGCTTAAAATTATTGTCTTTACTTTTATAATCGAATTTATAGGATTCGTTTTTATTTGGTTTTCTTTAGATCCTAATTTAAGTTTGAACACCGAAAATATCAAATTAGCAGCATTTCATTCTGTTTCGGCATTTTGTAATGCTGGTTTTAGCACAAAATCGGCTGGACTAATGGATCCAGTATTTCAAAACAATTATATTTTACAACTAACTATTGCTTTTCTTATTATTGCTGGCGGAATTGGTTTCCCTATACTACTCAACTATTACAAACTTTTTAAGCATGTATTTTTTAATTTCGGACGAATTTTAAAAGGCAAGTCATATTCGTATAAACCACACATAATAAATGTAAATTCTCGTCTTGTAATTATAACAACAATTTTATTACTGTTATTTGGAAAATTATTCTTTCTACTCTCAGAATACAATAATACTTTAAAAGATTACAGTTTTGGCGAAAAACTTATTCATTCATTCTTTGCATCTGTAACTGCTCGAACAGCTGGATTTAATACAGTTGACTATTCTACAATCCTTTATTCAACAGCCTTACTCACAATGTTTCTTATGTGGATAGGAGCTTCGCCTTCTGGTACTGGTGGAGGTATTAAAACTTCTACTTTTGCTATAGCTTTGCTTAATATTTTTAGTTTTGCCAGGGGAAAAAATCGTATTGAAGTTTGGCGTCGCGAAATTTCATTCCGAAGTGTTAGAAAAGCATTTGCTATCATATTATTATCGCTTTTGGTTATAGGAACTTCTATTTTCTTAGTTTCTGTTTTTAATCCAGAACTCGATTTTTTTAAAATTATTTTCGAATGTTTCTCTGCATTTGGAACAGTTGGGCTTTCTATGGGAATAACATCTCATTTAAGCGATGCTAGTAAATGGGTTATAATTGTTACTATGTTTCTTGGAAGAGTAGGCATATTAACATTATTTGTTGCTTTTTTACGCAAAGTAAAAACAGATAAGTATAAATATCCAACCGATGAAATTATAATAAACTAATATATTATGAAAATCATTGTTATTGGCTTAGGAAACTTTGGGTCGGCTGTTGCTGTTAAGCTAGCGGCACTGGGACACGAAGTAATAGGCATAGATTCGATAGAACAACGTGTCGAAAATATTAAAGACAAAGTTACATATGCTATTACTATTGACTGTACCGACGCAACAGTTATTAAAACATTACCACTCAACGAAGCAGATATTGTTTTGGTTGCAATAGGGGAAGATATAGGGGCATCTATTCTTATTACGGCTTTACTTAAAAAGTTCAATGTAAAGCGTATTGTTAGCCGTGCAATATCACCTATTCATAGAACTATACTCGAGGCTATTGGTGTTATGGAAATTTTAAATCCAGAAGAAGATTCAGCCGACCGATTTGTTACAAAAGTCAATATTAAAAACGTTATCGATTCGCTTAACATTTCCGACGATTATTCTGTTATGGAAGTATTAGTACCACATAAATACATAGGATTAACAATTGCAGAAGTAGATCTTAGAAAAAATTATTCAATAAACATTTTAACAATAAAGAAAGATATACAACGACACATATTAACTAAAAACTATTTCGAAACTAAAATTCTTGGCGTTATCCCGCACAATTATGTTTTCGAAGCAAATGATATTCTTGTTGTTTTTGGACACAACGACGACATCAAAAAATGGATTGAAAAATCTACAAAATAACCATTATGATAATAAATAACCTGGCTATAATAGTAGCCATAGCTAAAAATGGAGCTATAGGACGCAATAATCAACTTTTGTGGCACATCCCCGAAGATCTTAAATACTTTAAACAAATTACTTCAGGACATCCTGTTATTATGGGTTGGAATACTTGGCTATCGCTTCCTAAAAAACCACTCCCAAACAGATTAAATATTATTTTATCTTACGAGAACAATTGTATCGAAGGTTGTAAAAATTTTACGAATATTACCGATTGTTTAGAATTTGTTAAACAACAAGAAAAAACTTGCTTTGTAATTGGTGGCGAAAGCATATACAAACAAATGATAGATTACTGCAAACACCTTTATATTACTCTGATAGATAAGGGAAGTAACGATGTCGATGCTTTTTTCCCAGTCGAAAAAATAACTTTATTCAAACTTATTTCTACCCATACAATTTATGCTACATCTATTAACAGCAACATTAGTTTTAACATTTATCAGCGTTTGTAAAAACAAACTTTAAGTTACATCTTTAATTTCAACAAATTTATTAAATTTCTGGCCTCTTCCAATTTTTCTGGTGTTCCTATATCCATCCAAAAAGATTCATTATCTAAAAAACCCATTACTCTGTAGTAAGCACATAATTTAATGTAAGTATCTGTTATAGAAAAAGGACCTTCAAACATTTCGAGTAAATTAAACATATCTTTATCAATAATCTGTATTCCACTGAATGCGAAAGTTTTAAGTTTAATAATATTTTTACACGATAAGCGTATTTCATTATTCTGCATGTTCTTCCATCCACATAATTCCATTTTCTCATTAAACAAAAAATAACGACTAGTTTTTCTGCTCTTTACCAGTAAAGTGGCAATAGCTTTTGATTTTTTATGATAATCAACAAGTTTATTCAAGTTAAAGTTACTCAATATATCAACATTATATGCAATAATATATGGTTCATTTCGAAATAAATTTTGTGCCTTTTTTAAACCGCCACCTGTTTCAAGCAAACATTCTCTTTCGTCCGAAATATCTATCGAAACCTTATACTTACTTTCAAGTTCTTTACATTTAATTATAACTTTTTCTGCAAAATAGTGTACATTAACAACTATACTATCAATACCATAAGAACTTAAATGTCTGATTGCATGTTCAAGCAACGTTTGTTCTCCAACTTCCACAAGAGCTTTAGGGATATTTTCTGTTATGGGTTTCAGTCGTGTCCCTAATCCAGCTGCAAAAATCATTGCTTTTGCCATAATTATTCTCTTTCCCAGTTATTTTTATTCAAATGTACTAACTTAACTTTAATATTATATTTTTGTTTAATGTGTTCTTCTAAATCTTTTGCACAATATACCGAACGATGTTGACCTCCTGTACAACCAAAAGCTACAGATAAATATTCAAAATTCCTTTCAATGTATTTTTCTATACTGCTGTCAACTAACTCGTATGCGCTTTTTAAAAAAGTTTTAACTTCGTAGCTTTGTTTCATAAAATTTTTTACAGCCTCATCTTCTCCTGTAAGGTATTTTAAATGATCTACTTTAGCAGGGTTAGGCAATGCTCTGCAATCAAAAACAAATCCACCTCCGTGTTCGGTTTCATCCTTTGGATAACCTGCCTTATACGAAAAACTTACAATATTTACGAGCAATTCGGAATTTTTATTTTTTGAAATTAAAGTTTTAAAGAAAGAATTATTCATCTGACTTGTTAAAACTTCGCCTAAATAAGGAAGCTCGTTAAAACAGTATGTATTTTCTTTTAAATATTGTAAATTTATAAAAGCAGGTTCTATGCTTTTTAAAAAATGTTCTTTTCGTTCATATATTCCACGATAACCATAAGCTCCTAAGGCTTGCAAAATTCTAAATAGAACATAATAATTAAAAAGTTTGTTGTATTCTTTTTTGTCAAAATCAAATTTTTCATAAAGCAAATTAAAATAATAATTAAGAAGTCGGTTTCTTATTTCAATACTTAGTTCAGCTTTAGCGTCGTACAACAGCGATGCAACATCGTAAAAAAGTGAACCTTTTCGTCCTCCTTGAAAATCAATATAATACAATTTATTATTGTATAACATTATGTTTCTCGACTGAAAATCGCGATAAACAAAATATGAAGTATCGGCTGATAATAAAATATTTATAAATCGTTCGAATTCTTCTTCAAGTTTTTGCTCGTGAAACGATGCATAAGAAAGTCGAAGAAACATATATTTAAAATAATTCAAATCCCAAAAAATAGATTGTTTGTTGAACTCACAAACAGGATAACAATTTGAAAAATTTAAACCTTTTGAAGCACAAAATTGAAAATTTATTAAGTCTTTTAAAATTTGCTTATACCATAATTCTAATTCATCATATTTATTATTCTCTTTTAAATACTGTAAATGTGTATAGAAAGTAGTATCTCCCAAATCTTGTTGAAAATAAATATATTCATCTTCTATATATTTTAAAACCGATGGTACAGATAAATTTAACGATGAAAATAATTTCTGCAAATACAAGAAAGCATTGTTTTCCGATTTGTCGGGATTATATGTGGCAATAATTGTATCAGTTTCAAAAAAAACTCTTAAATAGATTCTATTTGAACCACTTTGTAATAATGGCTCAATCTTTAAAACTTTTTTACCAAATTCTGTACTAACAATGCTTTCAACTTTTTTTATCAATTCTTGCATATTTCAAATTTCGTGTAACGAAAAATATATTTTTTTAACCTAACTAATAAATTTTCTACCTTACTTAATTGCAACATATTTGCTCCATCAGACAATGCTTTTTCGGGATTAGGATGAGTTTCGATAAATATGCCATTTACTCCTGCTGATATTCCTGCCGATGCAATTATAGTTATCATTTCGGGAATTCCCCCTGTTACGCCCGATGATTGATTAGGCTGTTGCAACGAATGAGTGCAATCTAAAATAACCGGAAACCCTATTTTTTGCATTATCGGAATAGAGCGAAAATCAACAACCAAATCGTTGTAACCAAATGTTGTCCCCCTTTCTGTTAAAAGAAGTCTATTATTGCCTGTTGATAAAACCTTTTCAACTGCATATTTCATGCTTTCGGGCGACAAAAACTGTCCTTTTTTTATATTAACAGGTAAACCCGTTCTTCCAGAAGCCAAAAGCAGGTCAGTTTGACGACACAAAAAAGCCGGTATTTGCAATAAATCAACATACTTAGCTGCAATTTCTGCTTCTTCGGGGTGATGTATATCGGTAATTACAGGAACATTTAATTCCTTTTTAACCGAATATAAAATTTTTAAAGATTTTTCTTCGCCTATCGAACTAAATGAATTAATACTTGTACGGTTTGCTTTCTTATACGACGATTTGAAAATAAATGGTATTCGTAAATTACTACATATAGTTTTTAGAGTTTTGGCTACATTAAAAGTTACTTCCTCGTTTTCAACAACACAAGGACCTGCTATTAAAAAAAAAGAATTTTTCTTTATGATTTCTTCATATATCATAGTTTTTTAGACAAATGTACATCAAAATTATCAATAAATAATAATTGAATTCTTAACAATATTCATTATTGCTTGTTTTAAAAAAAATAATTACGTTTGAATGAAATTTAGATGAACACACTAGAACAAATAAAACAACCTATAAGCAAAGAATTACAAGACTTTGAACATTTTTTTTCGTCTTATTTAAAAGGCAGTGGCAAGTTACTCAACATAATAAGTTCATATATACTGAAAACTAAAGGCAAGCAAATTCGCCCGATATTAGTGTTTCTGTCAGCAAAAATTTTTAATAACGTCAACGAATCTACATTTCATGCTGCCACTTTTATAGAACTTATGCATACTGCAACTCTTATTCACGACGACGTTGTAGATAATTCTTTCGAACGAAGGGGAATGTTTTCTATAAATGCACTATGGAAAAACAAAATCGCTGTTCTAATTGGTGATTATTTTTTAGCTAAAGGATTATTGTTGGCAGTTGATAAAAACGAATATCGTTTGCTACAAGTAGTTTCTGAAGCTGTTAAAGAAATGAGCGAAGGAGAACTACTACAAATAGAAAAAGCACGTAAATTAGATATAAATGAAGACCTTTATTTTCAAATAATTAGAAAAAAAACAGCTACACTTATTTCTGCTTGTACATTAGCAGGAAGTATTTCGGCAAATGTATCAGCAGAAGAAGCATTAGTGGTGAAAGAATTAGGCCTAAATATCGGTATGGCATTTCAAATCAAAGACGATTTATTCGATTTTAATATAAAAAACATAACAGGTAAACCTTTTGGCAACGACATACGCGAACAAAAATATACACTTCCAATTATTCATACATTTAAGGTATGTTCCGATAAAGAAAAAAAACAACTAAAAAATCTATTAAAAAACTTTGAAAAAAATAAACAAAGTATAATTGAAATAAATCAGATAATTGAAAAAAACAAAGGCTTTCATTATACCGAAAACATTATGAAAGAATACATACAAAAAGGAAAAAATATATTAAAAACACTCCCTCAAAACGGAGCTAATAATTCATTTTCGCTTTTAATTGATTATATCATTGAACGAAATAAATAGTTATATTCTAATATTTTCTTTATAAACAACTTCTTCTAAAAACAAACCCTTTGCTTCTACCGATTCTCCTGCCATACAACGATTTTTTGTTTTAACAATACGAACAAAGTCTGTAAAAGTAATTTTTCCTTTACCCAATTCCAACATTGTACCAACAATAGAACGCACCATATTTCGAGTAAACCTATTGGCAGAAATTGTAAAAATTAACATACCATTGTTTTCATTCCAACTGCATTCGAATAGCTTGCAACGTGAATGAATGCTTCCTCCGTGCAATTTTGTAAAGCTTGTAAAATCGTACACTGTCAACAAATATCTACTTGCTTCATTCATTGCTTCTACATTCAAGTTAGAAGTATATTCATACGAATAATTTCGCACAAAAGGATTCTTGCTTCTTGAAATATAATACTTATAAGTTCGTTTTACAGTCGAATATCTTGCATGTGCATCAGGAAATACCTGATAAATATCGTTTAAAGAAATTGAAGATAGCAAAAAGCGATTCATTTTATAAATAAAATTATGTAAATCTATATCACCATCAAAATCAAAATGAGCTACAAACTGCCTTGCATGTACACCTGAATCAGTCCTGCCACAACCAACCATATTTATTGGCTTAAAAAGCTTTATACTAAACCTTTCTTCAAGCACTTGTTGAACACTAATTGCATTCTTTTGCCTTTGCCAGCCCGAAAAATCTGTCCCATCAAACGAAATATCTATAAAATATCTAAACATAATACTCAATAAACATTATTACAAAAGTAAATTACTTTTTAAAATCTCTTTTAATTTTTTTCCAATTACCAAAAAATTTATTTTCAAAATTTTTAATCAAAATTTTTTCAACAATATTTCAACAATTATTCGATTAATGTTAATAAATATTTTTTCAAAACTAAGAAGTTTGTACTTATGTAATCAGTAATTTTGACAAAATACTTACTTATGGCTAAAAAACAGAATATCAACAAATCAGTTACTAATATCTTAGATGAAACAACTGGGAAAATACCTCCTCAATCTATTGACCTCGAAGAAGCCATATTAGGAGCAATGATGATAGATAAAGATACCTGTAATATAGTTATTGATATTCTTAAACCCGAATGTTTTTACAACGAAGCAAATAAAAAAATATATATAGCTATTTTAGAACTATACCGTAACATGCAACCTATAGATATGCTTACGGTAAAAGACGAATTATCTAAAAGAAAAGAACTTGCAGAAATAGGTGGAGCAGCATATCTTACCAAATTAACTTCAAAAATAGCATCTACAGCACATGCCGAATTTCATGCCAGAATTGTATTACAAAAATTTATTCAGCGAGAACTAATCAGAATTTCAAACGATATTCAAAGAAAAGCTTTTAACGACGAAGAAGATGTTGATGTACTACTCGACGAAAGTCAGAATGCACTTTTCAACCTTTCTTTCGGAAGTGTTAAACGAGAAGCTCAACCTATTGAAAATATTTTACATCAAGCAATTGAACAAATTAAAATAGCAGGAGAAAGACCCGACAAAATAAATGGAGTTCCCTCTGGCTACGTATCACTCGATAGAATTACCTCTGGATGGCAAAATTCTGACTTAATTATTGTTGCTGCCAGACCAAGTATGGGAAAAACTGCTTTTGTTCTTAGCATGGCAAGAAACATGTCCGTTGAACACAATATTCCTGTTGCTCTTTTTAGCCTAGAAATGTCGTCTGTCCAACTTGTTAACAGACTTATTTCTGCTGAAACAGAAATAAAAGCAGAAAAAATTCGTACAGGTGAACTATCGCAAGAAGAGTGGATTCGTCTCGAAAACAAAATTAAAAATCTCGAAAAAGCTAAAATATTCATAGACGATACACCAGCTATTTCAGTATCTGTCTTGAGAGCTAAAGCGAGAAGATTAGTTGCACAAAATGATGTAAAAATTATTATTATAGACTATTTACAACTAATGACAACTATTTTTAATGAGAAACATGCTGGCACACGCGAACAAGAAGTTTCTGCAATATCACGATCATTAAAAGCACTTGCCAAAGACCTCAACATTCCTATTATAGCTTTATCTCAATTAAACAGGTCGGTTGAAACACGTGCAGGGAGCAAACGCCCTCAACTTAGCGACTTGAGAGAATCTGGTGCAATTGAACAAGATGCCGATATTGTAATATTCATACATCGCCCAGAAAAATTTGGGCTTGAAACAAACAGAAAAGGACTTGCCGAAATAATTATTGCAAAACACCGTAATGGAGCTGTAACCGATATAGAGCTTAAATTTATTGAACATTATGCAAAATTCACTGAATGGGATGATTTTGAGTTAACAGATTTTGTTCCAAATACTAGCATGACTTTACCATCAAAAATGAACACAAAAGACAACGATTCCTTATCAAATACTTCATTTGATACAGAAACTCCATTTTAAACTTGTTTAACAATTTTTATAGCTATTATTTGTATAATTAACCATATCTTTGTATAATAAAAGTAATGCAAACAATGAATAAATTATTCATTATACTAACATTTCTTTTCACATTTGACTTAACAAAAGCAAATTTTATTCTTATCCCAATGGACGAAAATCAAGCAGATCACTTAAAGGCTTACGGTATTGTATATTGGGTTTTGCAAAATGGAGTTGATGCTCAATGGCTATTAAATTATAGAGGTGGAAGTTTTATGATACAATACAACGTTAAAATTCAAAACGAATGTAATATCCGTGGAGTTACATACGAAATTATATCCCAAGCCAAAGCTTCAAATATTATTAACGAAATTTCACAACCCGAAATCAATATGGATGTTGTTAAACTCGAGAAAGCACCTAAAATTGCTGTGTATGCCCCACCAAATAAGCTTCCATGGGGCGATGCAGTTATGTTAGCACTTGCTTATGCCGAAATTCCTTACGATCTTATATATGATGAAGATATATTACGTGGCAACCTTTCTAAATACGATTGGTTACACTTACACCATGAAGACTTCACAGGTCAATTTGGGAAATTTTGGTCTGCTTATCAAAATGCTCAATGGTATCAAGAAGACATACAACGACAACAAGAAACAACTCAAAAGTTTGGTTTTCAAAAAGTTTCGCATTTAAAACTAGCTGTTGCCAAACTTATTAAACAGTACGTATTTAATGGTGGTTTCCTTTTTGCAATGTGCTCTGCTACAGACACATACGACATAGCATTAGCAGCTGAAGGAGTTGATATATGCGAAACACCTTTCGATGGAGATCCGTCCGACCCACAAGTACAACAAAAGCTAAACTATGATAATTGCCTCGCATTCCGAAATTTTAAAGTAATTACCAACCCTTACGAATACGAACATTCCAATATTGATGTATCGCATTCAAGAAAAATTCGTCAGGAAAACGACTTTTTTACACTATTTGAGTTTTCGGCAAAATGGGATCCTGTTCCAACAATGCTCTGTCAAAACCACGAAAACGTAATAAAAGGATTTATGGGACAAAGTACTGCCTTTAATAAAGATTATATTAAACCAAACGTGCTCATAATGGGTGAAAATAAAGCGTTAAACGAAGCAAGGTACTTGTACGGCATAAACGGCAAGGGATTTTTTGTTTTTTATGGCGGACACGACCCAGAAGATTACCAACATTTCGTTTATGACCCACCTACAAAACTCGAATTGCATAAAAATTCATCAGGATACAGACTAATTCTCAATAACGTATTATTTCCTGCTGCTAAAAAGAAAAAGCTAAAAACTTAATCTGTAATTTATTTCTACCTTTGTAATATAAAACTTTGCTAATTGAATTTTAATGCAACAAAAAAGCAAAAAAGGTTCGTTATACTTAATTCCAACCCCCATGGGCGAACATATAAATTCAATTTTTTTCGACAAATATTACAAAGAAACAATAAATAATAACAGAATTTTTATTGTAGAAGAAATTCGAACAATACGCCGTTTTTTAAAAAAAATTATTCCTAATTTCCCGATAAACGATTGTCATTTTTTTACATATAATGAACATACAAAAACAAATAATATAAATGAATTTATCACACCACTATTAAACGGACATAATATTGCGATGATGAGCGAAGCAGGTTGTCCTGTTATAGCAGATCCTGGCTATCCAATAATATTAGAAGCACATAAATATAAAATAAAAGTTATACCACTAATCGGACCATCGAGTATTTTGTTATCGTTAATGGCCTCTGGTTTGCCTGCTCAAAAATTTAAGTTTAACGGATACCTTCCTGTTAAAACAGATGATTTACGTAAAACAATACTAAAACTAGAAAAACAATCACAACAAGAAAATCTGACACAAATATTTATGGAAACCCCTTATAGAAACCAATCTTTATTTGAAACATTAGTAAAAATATGTTGCACTAAAACTTTATTAACTGTGGCTTCAAATATTACTCAACCTGACGAATTTATTAAAACACAAACTATTGATGAATGGCAAAAAAATTGTATTACAATTCAAAAAGTCCCTGCTATTTTCATTATTTATTCAGGAAAATTATGAAATTATTATTTTTTATATCATTTTTAATATTTGCATTAAAAGCATATTGCCAAGAAGAAATTATTACATTGCCTTTAAAACATAGTGATTACATTAAAAACATAGTATATAGTTCCGATAGACGATATGTTTATACTGTCTCCTATGATAAAACCATTAAGTTATGGTATTTTAACGGGGCATTATTTATTAAAACTTTTTACGGACATCAAGATGAAATAACCGATATAATAGTTAATACAACTAACACAAATTTTTTCTCTGCCGATAAATCAAAAAACTTAATATACTGGGATACGCACAATGGCAACATAATTAATCAAATAAAAACAGAAGATATTGTATTTTCATTGTACTATAATGAAAACGAAAATGTACTAATTGCTGGAGAAGGCAATGGAACATTAAATTTTTATCAGTTACCAGAAATGAGTAAAATAAAATCTATTTCAACCAAACATTTTATTGTTTTTAATATTCTTCGTTCAAAAGACCCTCAAATATACTTTTTAGCGCTAAAAAAAATCCCAAATATTAATCAAAGAGAGCTTATAGGTAAAGGGAATGTATTAATATATAATTCAAAACAC
>JBBIKO010000020.1:0-14152 GCA_037445415.1 Bacteroidota bacterium | reverse complement strand
AAATAGTTAAAGGCTATATTAAATGCCGTACAAAAGGAGGAATGATAGTAGATGTGTTTGGAATAGAAGCATTTTTACCAGGTTCGCAAATAGATGTAAAACCTATTCGCGATTATGACGTTTTTGTAAACAAGACAATGGAATTTAAGATAGTAAAAATAAATCATGAGTTTAAAAACGTAGTTGTATCACACAAAGCACTTATTGAAGAAGAATTAGAAGCACAAAAACGCGACATTATTTCTAAACTCGAAAAAGGTCAAGTACTCGAAGGTACAGTTAAAAATATCACATCCTACGGAGTGTTTATAGATTTAGGAGGCATAGATGGTTTAATTCATATAACAGACTTAAGTTGGGGACGAATCAACCATCCAGAAGAAATTGTTCAGTTAGATCAGAAATTAAATGTTGTTATTCTTGATTTTGATGATGATAAAAAACGAATAGCATTAGGATTAAAGCAACTAACTTCACATCCATGGGATTCGTTTGATCCAAATTTAAAAGTTGGCGATAAAGTAAAAGGTAAAATAGTTGTATTAGCCGATTACGGTGCTTTCCTCGAAATAGCTCCAGGAGTAGAAGGTTTAATACATGTATCGGAAATGTCGTGGTCTCAACATTTACGCAGTGCACAAGATTTCTTTAAAGTAGGCGACGAAGCTGAAGCTACTATATTAACATTAGACCGTGAAGAACGTAAAATGTCATTAGGAGTTAAGCAATTGAAGCCTGATCCTTGGACAGATATAGAAAAGAAATATCCTGTAAATAGCAAACATATAGGAATAGTACGTAACTTTACCAATTTTGGTGTATTTGTAGAATTAGAAGAAGGTATTGACGGACTAATTCATATTAGCGATTTATCGTGGACAAAGAAAATTAAACACCCAGCCGAATTTTGCAATATTGGCGACAAATTAGATATTGTTATATTAGAAATAGATAAAGAAAATCGTCGTTTAAGCTTAGGACATAAACAAGTTGAAGAAAATCCATGGGATGTTTTTGAAAAAATATTTACTGTAGGCTCAATTCACGAAGGCACAATAATTGCTATTAACGACAAAAGTGCTGTTATTGCATTGCCTTATGGAGTTGAAGGAACCGTTACATTAAAAAATATTGTTAAAGAAGACGGTACAAGTTTAAAAGTTGACGATAAAGCAAACTTCAAAATAATAGAGTTTTCAAAGGAAAACAAAAAGATTGTAGTTTCTCATACACGTATATTCGAAGATGCACAAAAAGAAGCAAAACAAGAAGCTAAAAAGAAAACGAATAAAAAAGAAAAGAAAGAAACTACAAAAATAGAAAAAACTACACTTGGCGATATAGCTGATTTAACAGCATTAAAAGATCAATTACAAAAAAATGAAAATTCTAAAAAAAAATCTAAGTAATTAAAATTCCATAAAAAATTAGTATATTTACGGCATGGAATTTAGTATAGAAAAAAAAGAAAATTACACCTTAGTAAAGGTATTGGTCGAAAAACTGGACACTCATATAGCACCGGCTTTAAAATCGGAGTTGGTGCTTATTGCAGGTAGTGGCGAAAAAAACATCATTCTCGATTTAAGCGAATGCCGATATTGTGATTCGAGCGGGTTAAGTGCTATTTTAGTTGCTAATCGTCTTTGTAAGAATTCTAATGGCACTTTTGTTTTAACAGGATTACAACCCGCAGTGGAACGGTTAATTACTATCTCTCAACTCGATACTGTTCTTAATATTTCAAGACTACCTGAAAAAGCTCATGAGCTTTTAAATAAAGACTAAAAAAGTCTTAATTTGAGACCCTTTACCCTTACTGTCTTAGGTACAAGTTCGGCAATACCGACATCTAAACGATATACAAGTGCTCATGTACTTAATGTATGTGAGCATTTTTACTTATTCGATTGCGGAGAAGCTACTCAAATAAGAATTAGACAGGAAAAAATTCCGATTTCGAGAATTTATAATATATTTATTAGTCATTTACACGGAGACCATTTTTATGGTCTGTTTGGCTTACTTTCATCATTCCAACTTTATCAGACAGTTAAAGACGTTCATATATATGCACACGAACCTCTAAAAAAAATAATAAACACGGTTTTAAACATCAATGAACTTTCATACAATATTCATTTTCATGAATTGCCACTTGATTATTTAAGTCAAATATACGAAGATAAATATATTTCTGTAATTACTTTACCTCTTAAACATCGTATTCCATCATCTGCATTTATCGTAAAACAAAAACAAGAACTACTCAAAATAAGAAAAGAAAAAATTGATGAATATCAATTAAGTATTAAAGATATAATTGAAATTAAACAGGGAAAAGACTACATAACAGCAAATGGAGAAATTATTTCAAATGAAATATTTACATATCACAGAGAAAAGCCAAAATTATACGCATACGTTACAGATACTATTTTCGACGAATCAATTGTGCCACAGATATTTGAAGCAGATGTCCTTTATCATGAAGCAACATTCACTAACGACTATAAAGAGGTAGCTTTACTTTCGGGTCATTCTACTGCATTACAGGCGGCAACTATTGCCAAATTAGCCAAAGTAAAAAAACTTATATTAGGGCATTTCTCTACTCGTTTTAAAGATAGAACTGTTTTTTTGGATGAAGCAAAACAAATTTTCCCAAACACTATTCTTGCAGAAGAAGGTTTAAAGATTGAATTTTAAGAATGAAAATTTTAATTGCTATACCAACTCAGTCAGAGATAAACTATGATACACACAATAGTTTGAGACAAAAGTTTAATTTCGATTTAATTATTTTAGGTATTGGCATTGTTAATTCAACTTATGTTTTAACAAAATATTTACAAACAAACAATGTTGATTTTGTAATTCATGGTGGAATAGCTGGATCGTTTAAACCAGATTTGAAAATAGGCAGTGTAGTAGAAGTTGTAGAAGATATTTTTGCTGATTTTGGAGTAAACGAAAATGACAAAATAATTCATGCTTCCGACATTTTTCATGAACAAAGATGGTTTAAAAATACTCTATTTAACAAAATAAATTTACCGCAAGTCAAAGGAATTACTGTAAATAGTATTACTGCAAACTATAATACAAAGTTATTATACGAAAACCTATACAATGCCGACGTAGAAACAATGGAGAATGCTGCTGTTTTTTTTGTGTGCCAAAAATTTCAGGTGCCTTTTTTAGCAGTACGTTCAATTTCTAACTTTGTTGGCGATAGAAATAAACAGAATTGGAATGTAGAATTAGCAGTTGAAAATTTATGGTTAATTTTGAAACAAATAATAGGAAATATAAATGACTGATTTGTTGTTACATCTTTCGCCTTGTCCGAACGATACCTTTATGCTCGATGCATGGATTAACGAACGACGAGAAGATTTTAAAAAATTTAATTTAAAAGTTGAATTTCACGATATTAAAACATTAAATTATTTAACCGAACAATCAGTAGCAGATGTTACTAAATTAAGCGTTTTTGCCGCTGCAAAAGTGATAGATAATTATCAGATACTAACTTCTGGTGCAGCTATTGGTTTCGGAAATGGTCCCATTGTTATTTCAAAACACAAAATTTACCCAGACGAAATACCTTATGTTAAAATTGGAATACCAGGATTTAATACAACTGCTTATGCTCTCTTATTTCTATTTTATAAGCCTAAATTAGAGTGCAAGGAATATTTTTTTTACGAAATAGAACAAGCAATTTTAGATAACGATGTTGATGCTGGAGTTATTATCCATGAAACACGTTTTACTTACAACGAAAAAAACTTAAAGAAAATAATTGATTTAGGAACTTTGTGGGAAGAAAAATATAAATTGCCTTTACCACTAGGCGTATTTGCAATTAAAAGCAGTATTCCATATAATATTAAAAAGGAAATAAACGAAACAGTTAGAAAAAGTGTAAAATTTGCTCTTGAAAATTATTCAAAATTACCAGATTTTATTGAAAAACACGCACAAATTAAAAAACAAGAAATAATTAAACAACATATTCAAACTTACGTTAATGAATTTTCAATTCAGTTTAATGATATTGGTAAAAAGTCAATAAAAACATTTTTTAACGAAGTATATAAAGCAGGCTTAATAAATAAAGAATTAAATACTGAAAATATTTTTATTGAATAGTATGCAAATATGAAAAACAAAATAATTACATTGCGTAGAATAACTCCAAGATGGATTATATTTTTAATTGATATATTTATTTGTTTTGTTTCTTTACATGTTGCATATTTAGTAAGATTTAATTTTAGTATTCCTCAACACGAATGGGTATTGTACGTAAACTATGTTATTCCTATTGTTATAGTAGTTAGAGCAGTTTTTTTTGTTATAACAAAATCTTTTGCAGGTATAATAAGGTATACAGGAATAGAAGATTCTATAAGACTATTAAAAATATTGACACTAGGCTCTGTAGCTTTTGTTTTAATTAATATTATTACATTTCAATTAGCAGGTATATTTATAGTGCCGTTTTCAATAATAATTATTGAGTTTCTATTGTCTGTATTTTTATTAGTCTTTTTACGTTTGTTCATTAAGATGTATTATCTCGAATCAATACATTCAAAATCAATTAGAACAAATGTAGCGATTGTAGGAAAAGATACTTTAGCATTATCGGTAAAACGAAGTTTAGATAACGATATAACAGTAAATTACAGAGTACTAGCATTTTTCGATACAACTAATTTTAGCAAAGGTTTAAGTATTGAAGGCATAAAAATATTTCTTTTGTCGAGTTTTGAAGAAGTAATAAAAAAATATTCTATACAATCGGTAATTATTGCCGACGAAAAATTAAGTAAAATTAGAAAAAAAGAAATAAGCGAGCTTGCATTAAGCCTCAATCTGAAAGTTTTTGAAGTTCCATCTTTAAAAAATTGGATAAATAATGAATTAAGCTTTAATCAGCTTAAACAAATTAAAATAGAAGATTTGCTCGAAAGAGAAGTTATCCAACTTGATAAAGAAAATATTAACAAACAAATAAAAGATAAAATAGTAATGGTTACGGGTGCTGCTGGCTCTATTGGAAAGGAAATTGTAATTCAGCTAACTCAATTTAAACCGCAAGTAATAATTTTTTACGATCAGGCAGAAAGTCAAATGTATGACTTAATTTTAGAACTCGAAGAAAAATATTTTTTTAAAGAATTCAAGTATATTATAGGCGATATTATTAACGAAAACCGTCTTGAATATATCATAAAACGTTATAAACCCAATGTAATATATCATGCAGCAGCATATAAACATGTCCCTGTAATGGAAAACAATCCAGTTGAAGCAGTGTTAACTAATATAAAAGGAACAGTTATTTTAGCAAACTTAGCTCATAAATATGAAGTAGAGCGGTTTGTTATGATTTCTACTGACAAAGCTGTAAATCCTACTAATGTCATGGGTGCTTCAAAACGAATTGCTGAAATGTATTGTCAAGCCTTAGGAAATCAATCAAAAACTAAATTCATAACTACACGATTTGGAAATGTGCTTGGTTCAGTAGGTTCTGTTATACCCCGTTTCAGACAACAAATTGAGCAAGGTGGACCAGTAACCGTTACTCATCCCGAAATAACACGCTATTTTATGACTATCCCCGAAGCTTGTCAGTTGGTTCTCGAAGCAGGTGCAATGGGCAATGGTAACGAAATTTTTATTTTCGACATGGGTAAACCAGTAAAAATCCTCGACTTGGCTATAAAAATGATACGATTAGCCGGATTGCAAGAAAATAAAGATATTCAAATTAAGTTTACAGGACTTAGGCCTGGTGAAAAAATTTACGAAGAATTGCTACACAACAAAGAAAATACAGTTCCAACTTACCATCCGTTAATAATGATTGCTAAAGTTGCCGAAGTAGATTTTGATAAAGTAAATAAACAAATACAACAGCTAATAGACACAATAGATTCTTATGATAATTACAAGTTGGTTTCTGTAATGAAAGAAATTATTCCTGAATTCAAAAGTAATAATTCAATATACGAAAAGTTAGATAAAAATTGAAAAAATACTTTAATTTTCTCTTATTATAGCCAATAGAAGTATTAGGTATAAATTTAAAAATTCCTCTTCATCAATTAAGCAACTTTGTATTAACTTTACGCAAAAATTTTAATATATGATAAAGAAAATTCTAAAAATCACAGGAATCAGTCTGCTGCTAATAATAATAGCCTTAATAATATTGCCATTTGTGTTTAAAGATAAAATTTTACGAATGGTTAAAGATGAGATAAACAATACACTCAACGCTAAAGTTGATTTTAGTGGCTTTGATATAGGTGTTTTTAGTACTTTCCCCGATTTATATGTTGAACTAAACCAGCTTTCGGTTATTGGTATAAACGAATTTGAAAAAGATACACTTTTAAATGTCCCTATTTTTACAGTAAACGTAAATCTATTAAGTGTTTTTAGCGATCAAATAAAAATTAAAAGTATAAACATAGAAAAACCAAATATAAAACTAATAGTCTTAAAAGACGGCAAAGCAAACTGGGATATAGTTAAAGAAAGTAGCGATACAATAACTGAAACAGACACGACTAAATCAAACTTTTTGCTCAAATTAAAAAAATTATCAATAAAAAATGCAAAGTTTTCTTATCTTGATGAATCTTCTAATATGTTTTTTTCTAGCAACAATACTAATTTCCTTTTAAAAGGCGATTTATCTGCCGAAAAAACTGTTTTAAAAACAGAATTAAGCCTCGATACAACAACTTTTAATTACGAAGGAATTTCATTTTTAAGAAATGGAAATATTCAACTGACATCAGAAATAGATGCCGATTTAAAAAATTATGTTTTTACATTTACTCAAAATCAATTCATTGTTAATCAATTCAAATTGATTGCTGATGGAAGTATTGCTATGCCTGATGAAGATATAAATATAGATATTTCGTACAAAGCAGAAAAAACAGATTTTAAAACACTTCTTTCACTTATTCCAGCTATTTATATGAAAGATTTTGAAAGTATAAAAACTAATGGAAATATCTCTTTCGAAGGGACAATTAAAGGAACATACAACGAAAAACAATTGCCAGGATTTATGCTAAACCTTAAAGTAGATAAAGGAAGTTTTCAATATCCCAATTTGCCATCTTCTGTAAATAATATATTTATTGACTTGGCTATTAACAATAAAGATGGAATTCCCGATAATACTGTCATAGACTTAAAGAAATTTCATGCTGAGATTGCTAATAATCCAATAGATGCACAACTATTAGTTAGTACTCCTGTTTCAAATGCTAACTTGAAAGGTATAATAAAAGGTAAGCTCGACTTATCGCAAATTAGCTCATTTTATCCATTACCAAACACCACTTTAAAAGGGTTAGCTGAGGTTGATGTATTGTATCAAACAAGTATGAATCAAGTAGAACAAGAAAAGTATGAAGAAATACAAGCCAAAGGATATATAAAACTTTCAAATTTAGAATATTTTTCGCTCGATTTGCCTCAAGCAACATATATTACATCATTAGAAACAGAAATTACACCTAAATATTTCGATTTAAAAAAAATAGAAATGAAAATAGGACAAAGTGATATGAGTTTAAAAGGGAAAATAGAAAATTTTATGGCTTATCTTTTTAAAGACCAATTACTTAAAGGTGATTTTACATTGTACTCAAACGTTTTAAATATAAATCAATTTCTAAGTTCCAACGAAACAAATACTTCTACTTCTGAAACTTCTTCGTCTGATTCCGCTGTTATAGAGGCTCCTTCAATACCACAAAATATTGATTTCACATTTAAGTCGCAAATAAAACAACTTTTTTACGACAATATGGATATATCCAACATGCAAGGACAAATAACTATAAAAGAAGGTGTTTTAAGTTTAGAGAATTTACAATTCAATGCTCTCGATGGATTGTTTAATCTGAAGGCTCAGTATTCTTATACAGGAACACTACCTAATGCAACGTTTACGTTTAATTTAAAAAATCTTGATATTAAGAAAACCTACGAAACCTTTACAATTATTAAACAAATGGTACCTGTTGCAGAACGATGTCAGGGAAAAATCTCCATAAACTTCGATATGGCTACTCAATTATCAAAAAATTTATCGCCTGTTTTAAACAATGTTCAAGCAAAAGGAACATTGTCTGCACCTTATATAATTGTAGAAAATAGCGAATTAGGTAAAAAATTATCTGAATTTTTTAGAAATAATCAATACAAATCTTTTAAAGTTGAGCAGGTAGCCATTTCTTTCGAAATTAAAGATGGAAACATTATTGTTGAGCCTGTAAAAACAAAAATTGGAAATATTCAAACCGAATTCTATGGTAACCAAAATCTTGACCAGAGGTTAAATTACAATTTACTAATGAATGTTTCTAAAACTACACTTGGTTCGCAGGCAAACGAAATATTTGGACAGTGGGCAGGAACTGCACAACAAGCAGGGATTAACATAAAAGTTCCGGATGTAATACCTGTAATAGGACTTATAAAAGGGACCATAACGAAGCCAGAAATAAAATTTAACTTGAAAGATATGGCTCAACAATCAATTGAAACAGTGAAAGAAGCAATAAAGGAAAAAATTTCCGAAGAAGTTGACAAAGCAAAAGAAGAAGCCATACGAAAAGCACAACAAGAAGCAGAGCGATTGATGCGAGAAGCAGAGCAAAAAGCAAATCAAATAATATCAGCTGCAGAAGCTGCAGCCAAACAAATAAACGAAAGTTCACGGCAGGCTGCCAATCAAATCAGACAAGAAGCCAATGACAAAGCAACACAAATTGAAAAAGAAGGAAAGTCGAAAGGACCTATTGCCGAGAAAATAGCAAAAGAATCGGCAGAAAAAATTAGAAAAGAAGCCGAGAAAAAAGCAAGTGAAATAGAAAACAAAGCTCAGCAAGAATCACAAGCAAAAATTAACCAAGCTCGAGCCGAAGCACAACAGATAAAAGCTGCTGCAAAATTACAAGGAGATAAACTAATTGAAGAAGCAAAGAAAAAATGAAAAACATTTTAATAGTTTTTGCAATTTTTTTATTCGTTACCCTAAAGTCGCAAGAAAGTAGCTGTCCTGAACCCGAACGTAAAGCTAAAAAGCTCTACGAACAAGCCCAGGAAGCTTATCAAAAGCATAATCCCGATTTAGCATATAAGCTTTTATTAGAATGCGTTAAAGAAGATCCTAACTTTGCAAAAGCATATCTGATTTTAGCAGATGTAAATATTCAACGTACTAGAACATTAAATAGCCCTACTTCTGTATTACAAGCCAAAAACAATGCTATTCAATACTATGTAAAAGCAGCAGAAGCATGTCCTTCGCTCGAAAATTACCGTTCATGTTACGAAGCTGCATATTATTTATATCACGACAAAAAATATGATAAAGCACGAATTTATATTGAAAAGTTTTTAGCCAATTCAAAATCTTCGCCATATATTAACGAGGCTAAAAATATAAAAAAACACATAGATATTTATTTCGATTTATTAAATAACCCTGTACCTTTTAATCCTCAAAAGGTTGAAGGGATTTGTACTGATGAAGACGAATTTTTACCTATAATTAGTCCCGATGACGAGTTTATGTTTTATACAAGAAAAATCACAAAAACCAATGAATTAGGAACCTCAAAAAAGTACGATATTTTTACAATTTCTGAAAGAGTTAAGAATATTGATAATAAAGATGTTTTTGCTAACAGCAAACCCATGCCCGAACCTTTTAATAAGAACTATGAAGATAATCAGGGTGCTGTAAGCATTACAATAGACAACAACCAATTGTATGTTACAATATGCGAAGGCCTTAACTGCGATATTTGGGTTTCTTACAACGAAAACGGCGAGTGGACTCAATTGAAAAATATAGGTGCGTCTGTTAACGGTCGTCGTTCGTGGGAAAGCCAGCCTTCAATTTCTTCCGATGGTAAAATGTTGTTTTTTACAAGCATCAGACCTGGCAATGTGGGTTTTGAATTAGAAGACGATAAAACACATACAAGCGATATATGGTATTCTGTTAAAGATGAAAACGGCAATTGGTTATCTGCCAAGAATTTAGGTACAACCATTAACACAACAGGAAACGAAAAAAGCCCTTTCATTCATAGCGATTCAAAAACTTTATATTTTTCTTCCGACGGACATTACGGACTTGGTGGCTACGATATATTTTATTCTAAATTACTTCCTAATGGGAAATGGTCTGAACCCAAAAACATTGGCTATCCAATAAATACTGAAAACGATGAGTTGGGCTTCATAGTAAGTACAAATGGTAAAAAAGCATATTTCTCGTCAAATAAATTAAGCGATTCTAAAGGTTGGGATATTTATTCGTTCGATTTGTACGAGGCAGTCCGACCACAAGAAGTAATTTTTTACAAAGGTCAAGTTAAAGACGAAGAAGGCAATCCTCTCGAAGATGCTAAAGTTATTGTAAAAAATGTTAGCGAGCAACGTATTTCCGAAGCAATTGTCAATAAGTTAACAGGAAAATATGCAGTTGTTATACCAGTAGAAAAACCAAACAACGACTATATTTTAATGGTAAAGAAAAAAGATTATGCTTTTACATCTTCGTATTTTAAAGCAGAAGAGATTATAAAAGACAAACCAATTGAAGTTAATTTTGAAGTAAAACCAATTGAAGTAGGTAAGACTGTTAAACTTAATAATATATATTTTGCTACAAATAGCGCAGTATTCGAAAAGTCAAGTTTAGTTGTTTTAGATAATTTTTTAGAATTTTTAGAAGAAAATAAAAAAATAAATATAGAAATTCATGGACATACAGATAATGTAGGAGACGATATTAGCAATCAAATATTATCCGAGCAACGAGCAAAAGCTGTTGCAGAGTATCTAATTTTACAAGGGTTCGACAAAAAAAGAATAGTCGCAACACAAGGTTTTGGAGAAAAAAAAACCGTAGCTTCAAACGATTCACCAGAAGGAAGAGCATTGAACAGAAGAACAGAATTTGTTATTGTTAACAAATAATTTTATTTTATTCTGATATTCTGATTATTTTAATACTTAAATTTGTAAAAATTTCAAGATATAATCATGAGAACTATTTTTTTTTGCTTTATTTTATGTTCTTTATCTTTTTTACTTATTGCTCAAACAGGTACAGTTAAATTAAAACTCAAAGAACAAGATACTGAACAAATTGTTGCAAATCAAACAATCTGGTTTAATACAATAAAAACTCTATCAAACGAAAATGGAGAAGTAACTATATCATTGCCTTATGGAACTTATATTCTTGTAATTTCAAGTGATGACTACGAACTATATACTCAAAAATTTGAACTAAACAATGAAGAGCTCGACTTGAATTCAATTTTACTTCTTCCAAAAAGCAATAACTCAGATGTTACTTATGCAGAAGAACAAATAAATTCTTCAGATGATATAGATGATAAATACGGACAAAATATAAGCGGATTGTTATATGCATTTAGCGATCCTTTTACAAATATAGCAACGTTCAATTTAAGTTTTTTTAATTTTAAAATTAGAGGATACGATGCTTCAAACATAAATATTTATATAAATGGTTTGCCAATGAACGATTTTGAAAATGGTAGAGCTAGTTTTTCAGAATGGGGAGGATTAAATAACGTAACTCGCAACAAATTAACTGTAAATGGGCTTGATGCTAGTCCATTTGCATTTGGCAATATTGGAGGGGCTACAAATATTTATATGAACGCTGGCAATATTCGTAAACAAAATAACTTTTCGTATGCTTTATCAAATCGTTCATATACTCATCGTTTAATGTACACATATTCTTCTGGTTTTAACGAAAAGGGATTCGCTTATGCTTTCAGCTTTTCGAAACGTTACGCAGAAAGAGGTTATATAAAAGGAACGTGGTTCGATGCGTATTCTTATTTTGCAAGTGTAGAAAAAAAGTGGAACGAAAAACATCAAACAGCTTTAATCTTTTTCGGAGCACCATATAAAAGAGCTATGCAAGCACCATCTACTCAAGAAGCTTATAATTTAATTGGTTCGAATTATTATAATCCTAACTGGGGTTACCAAGACAATATAGTTCGTAATGCAAAAGTCAGAAACGTTCATAAGCCAATGATAATTTTAACCGAAAAATATAAAATTAACAATAGTCAGTCAATTAATTTTTCAGTAGGATATCAATTCGGACGATTTGGTACAACTTCTCTTAACTGGTATCAATCTAACGATCCACGTCCAGATTATTATAGATATTTACCTAGTTACCAGACTACACCATACTTTCAGTCAATAACTGCCGATTATTGGGTGTCTTCGCCAGACATATATCAAATTAACTGGAATCAATTGTATCATATAAATTATTTAGCCAAGTTAAACAATCAATCGGCTCGTTACATCGTTGAAGAACAAAGAAAAGATAATAATCAGTTATGTTATAATTTGTACTATGTTAATAATTTTAACGAAAATACAAATATTACATTTGGAATCAATGGAATGAAAGGGAAAACACATTATTTTAAAGTTGTTGAGGATTTATTGGGTGCGAGTTATTGGTTAGATGTAGATCAATATGCAGAACGCGATTTTCCTAACAATACATCTATTCTACAAAACGACTTAAACAATCCTTTTAAACAAGTAAAAGTAGGCGAGGTTTTTGGCTATAATTATAATATTCACTACACAAATAACAATTTTTGGGGTTTGTTACAACAAAAATTTTATAGACTTGAGTATTTTCTACAAGGCAACTTTTCATTATCATCTTTCTATCGATATGGTTTCATGAAAAATGGACGTTACCCCGACAATTCAAAAGGCAAAAGCGAAGTTACAAATTTTGTTCATTATGCTGCAAAAGCAGGTGTTACCTATAAGCTAACAGGACGTCATATTTTAACTGCAAATGCCGCATATTTAATTCAACCGCCATTACCAGAAAACTCTTTTATCAATGCCAGAACATCGCATCGTATTGTACAAAACTTAAAAACTGAAAATATTTTAGCGGGCGAAGCTTCTTATATTTTCAGAGGGATTTATTCGCTTTTAAAAATTACAGCTTATCAAACTCATTTTAACAATCAAACCGATATTCGCAGTTTTTATCACGATCAATATAGAACTTTTGTAAACATTGTACTTCAAGGAATAAATAAAGTTCATCAGGGAATTGAAATAGGAACCGAAATTAAGTTGCATTCTTCTTTATCATTGGTTGGTGGATACAATATAGGAAATTATCTTTTTGTATCGCGGCCCACTGCAACTATTACTTATGATAACGGATATAAGCCAGATACAACTGAAACTATTTATATGAAATATTTCTTTATTCCAGGTCCGCAACAAGCTGGCAGCGTTGGATTAAAATATCGCCATCCTAAGTTTTGGTTTGCAAGCGTTCATTTCAATCAATTCGATAAAAACTATCTCGATTTTAACCCAGAACGCCGAACAGAACTTGCAATAAGCAATTTAGGTCCAAACGATCCATTAATTCAACAAATTACTCAACAACAAAAACTAAAAGGAGGTTATACGCTTGATTTCTCTCTCGGAAAGTCATGGAAATTAGGCAATCAATATATTGCATTAAATTTCATCGTAAATAATGTTTTAAATAACAAAAATATTATAACTGGTGGGTACGAACAGATGCGATTCGATTTTGAAAATAAAAATGTTGATAAATTCCCACCTAAATATTTTTACGCTTTTGGAAGAACATACTTTTTAATGGTAAGTTTCCGTTTTTAATAAATATTTTATGAATATAAAAAAACTAAATATTATGAAAGAAATTTTACAACTTACAGCAAAATTAGTCATTGTTACAACTTTACTTACATCGTGTATAAAAGAAAAGTTTGACGAACCAAAAGTAAACATACCACGCGTTAATTTTCAAGCAAACAAAACAATTGCCGAATTAAAAGCTATTTATAGCGGCGGCTTAGATTCTATACAAGATACTATTATTATCATGGGTAAAGTTATTTCGAGCGATGAAGAAGGTAATATTTACAAAACACTATATATACAAGACAACACAGGAGGAATAATGATTGCATTAGACCGCACAAATCTATATACAACTTTTAAACCAGGTCAA
>JBBIKO010000019.1:13001-14258 GCA_037445415.1 Bacteroidota bacterium | reverse complement strand
TAATTGTTTTAATATTTATGTTTTTGTATTTAAGTTTTGATAAAGACTTTTTGCTTTCGTCTGTTAGTTATGTGTTTTATTAAACAACATTTTATTTTTTATTTTGGATTCCGAAACTCTTATTTTTGGTATTTTTTGGTATGATGTCTGTTCCTTTGATTTTTTCTAAATCGAACAATTTACTTAACTTGCGAAAATATGTTTCAGTTTTTGCTTTATTTTTAGTCTTTTTAGTATTATTTTTTGGTATATTTTTTGGTTCCAGACACATATCTGTAACAAACAAAATGATATTTATTAATAAGTTTCCTGAAAATTTTAATGGTTTAAAAATTGTACATATTTCTGATCTTCATCTTGGTGGCATTTGGAATAAAAAGTATTTTTTAACAAAGTTGGTAAACAAAATAAATAGTCTTAATTCCGATGTGGTTGTTATTACAGGCGATATAGTAAATCAGTATTATCAGGAGATGCAAGGAGTGGATACAATTTTTAAGAAAATTGATGCTCCATTGGGTAAATTTGCTGTTCTTGGAAATCACGATTTTGGAGATTACATTGTTTGGAAATGTCCAAAAGAAAAAGAAAAAAATATAAAATATATTGTTAAAGGGTTAAGCGATTGGGGTTTTAAGGTTCTTAGGAATGAGCATAGTTTCATTGTGAATGGTTTAGATAGTATTGCAATTGTTGGAGTGGACAACTGGGGAGAAAGGTCTTTTAAGCAATATGGAGACATTGAAAAAGCATCTTACGGCATTAAAAATTTTTCGATAGTTTTAAGTCACGATCCTACTTATTGGGAGAGTAATATTATAAGGTATGTTCCTAATTCTATAACATTATCGGGGCATACTCATGCCTTTCAATTTGGATTTTGTTGTTACAACTATTGTTGGAGCCCTATAAAATGGTTTTATAAACAATGGTGGGGCTTGTATTCGAAAAACGTAAGTTTTTTGTATGTTAACAGAGGAATTGGGATGGTTGGATTTTTGGGGAGGATAGGAATGTGGCCTGAAATTACGCTATTAGAATTAAAAAAAGGTTATGAATGAAGTTTGGGAAATAATTGTTTCTGGTTGGAGAATATTATTGCTAATTTTAATACTAATAAGCATTATTGTAATTATTTTTCAGCGACGAGATCCTATAAAAGCTATTGCCTGGATTTCTGTTATTCTTTTAATACCTTTTGTTGGTTTAGTATTTTTTTATTTTTTTGGACGTTTGTATAGAAAAAAGAAAGTATTT
>JBBIKO010000019.1:2428-12991 GCA_037445415.1 Bacteroidota bacterium | reverse complement strand
AGCGATTTCAGGCAAGTAGAAAAACATCTTTCTTGGCAAAACAAGCATTTAATACATAATTTGTTGCAAAACGATGCTGAACTAATTTCAAAAATAGGCGTGGTTAAGCTTTTGTTTAATAATAGCAAAGCCTTACTAACTATGCACAATAAAATAGATATATTGCAAAATGGAGTGAATGCTTTTCCCGAAATGTTTAAAGAAATTGAACAAGCAAAACATCACATACACATAGAATTTTACATAATTGAAGAAGGAGAGATAGGTAATCGTTTAAAAGATTTGCTTATTCAAAAAGCTAAGCAGGGAGTAAAAGTAAGAGTTATATATGATGGAGTAGGATCGTGGGGTTTGAGCAATAATTACATCGAACAATTTAAAAAAGCTGGTGTAGAGATATTTGCTTTTATACCTATTAGGTTCCCAAGATTGGCTCAACGTATAAACTATAGAAATCATAGAAAAATTATAGTAATAGACGGTAACATTGGGTTTATAGGTGGATTGAATATAGCTGATAGGTATTTGTTTGGAAAACCCGATATAGGCATTTGGAGAGATACTCATTTAAAAATTATAGGTACGGCAGTTAATTCGTTGCAATTGATTTTTTTAACAGACTGGCATTTTGTAACAGATCAATTTATTTCAGAAAACGTTTATTTTCCTGAATGTAAATTAAAAAATAGAACAATAGTTCAGATTATAGCAAGTGGTCCCGATTCAGATTGGAACAGTATAATGCAGGCTTATTTTTATTTAATTAGTACAGCCAAAAACTATGTTTATATGTCAACGCCATATTTTATTCCTAATGAAAGCATACTTACTGCAATAAAAACAATAGCTTTAAGTGGTGTTGATGTAAGAATTATTCTACCGCATAAATCTGACTCTAAATTAACATATTATGGTTCGCTTTCGTATTTACCTGAATTACTCGAAGCAAATGTGTCGGTTTATGTATATAAAAAAGGTTTTACGCATAGCAAAGTGTTAATAGTTGACGATATAATTTGTTCTGTTGGAACAGCAAATATGGATTTACGAAGTTTTGACCAAAATTTTGAAGTTAATGCTCTTATTTACGATAAAAGCTTAACTTTAAAACTAAAAGAAGCTTATATGGACGATCTAAAACATTGCGATAAAATAAATTTGCAAGAATTTTATGCAAAACCTTTTACTCATCATTTAGCGCAGGGAATTGCTCGAATATTTAGCCCTTTATTGTAATGAGTTTAATTTATTTTCTAAAGTTTCGTATTTTTTTTTCTGATTATCGGTCGAAATATTATTTTTTGCTATTGTTAACAAGTTTTTTGCATAACTTTTATTTTTAGCTTTTATAGCTATATTAGTAAGGCTAAAAATGTTTTGTGGATTTGTTAATTCGTAAATTTGTTTTTCATAAGGTTTTATAATTTCTAAGAATTGTTTGCTTAAATTTTCGTCGTCTATTTTGTTATTAAACCCTTCGATTAAAATAACAAGGCATTTTTCAAAATATTGAGTTAAAGTTTCGGCTTGTTTCAGAAAAAATTGGCTCTGTTTAACATATTCTTGAAAATTTTTTACTTTATGATAACCGTAAAATTCTATTAAAAACGTTACTTCCCAAAAATCAGAGTTTTTAATGTTATTTGAATTTATGAATGTCTGTATTCCTTTTTGTGGCTCAAATCCTTTTTGGTTTGTTTGTATATACAAAGACTTGTTCATACTGTTGGTTAAATAGTTATAGATTCTTTCGAAACTGAATTTTGTTGCAAATAATTCGAAATTTTTTATTACATACAAGAATTCACGAGATGGAATAGGTGGAGTGTATCTTTCCAATATTTGTAAGTTTATTTCAGATAGCAGGTCGCTTTCTGTTTGAGTTTTCAAATATTCATTAACATTGTAAGGGTAATAAACAGATGCACAGGATAATGCGAACCTTGCTAAAAATTCGGGATGTCGCTCACCACTTTGGTATTTTCTTAATAAGTTACCAAAATTATTAAGAGTATCTAATGCTTGCTTACCGATTGCTAAAAAAGTAGTGGTATCGCATGCTCCTACGTATCTATGTTGTAAGTTGCCTTTGTAGTCAATAAATAATAACGTAGGATAGGCAGAAATGTTATATTTTTTTGCAAACTCTTTTCCTTCGCCTTTTTCCATATCTAAAGTATAGTTAATAAAATGTTTATTATAAAAATTTCCGACATTATTATTTGTAAAAACATTTTTTGCAAGCCATTTGCACGGACCACACCATGTTGTATAACAATCTATAAAAATAAATTTATTTTGTTTTTGTGCTACGGCTTTTAATTCGTTAAGATTTCCTCCAAAAAACTTTATTCCCTGCGAAAAAATTAAAGAATATTTGAATGTGAGTAAAAAAATAAACTTATATTTCATTTGTTTAATTTTATGCAAATAAACATTAAAATTTTTTAATTTTTACACAGATAAAAAATTTTTTCTTACAAATAAATGAGAAAATCTTTTTGGTTAAAATAATATTGTCTTTATAATTTATCGAAAAATTATCAAATAAATTTTTAATTTTAGCTTGTATATAAAAAGCAGTTAACACATTGAATAATACTAATAAGAATTGTCTTACTAATAGTTTTTAGCGTTTTATTTAATTCATAATTTTATAGATGTTCCAATTCTTATTCCAAAATGTTCATCATGAATTATTTCTTCGGCTAAAAATCCTTTTGTTTTACATATAAATCCAAAATTAAATGAATAACTATCTAATCCAATTTTTTTATTATTAAAAAACCAATATTTTATATCAATATCAATAGCTCCACTGTTAAAAGATTTATTTGTATTAAAGTCTAAGTTAATAGGTTGCTGCCAAAATGTCCAAATAATGTGAATGAAATTTTCCGCAATATTTGATAATCGTATAAGCATAATCCAAGTCCGTTAAACCAATTCTTTTTGTTTTGATATTGTCTTGCATATACCTCTAAATTCAAATTTTAACAAAAATTACGCAATAGGGAAAATTTCTAACGCTACGCATTAGAAATTTTTATTTTTATATAATTGATATACAGCATATCGTAAAGGTTCTTTTTACAAAGTTAAAGCATATATCCTGGTAAGAAAATCTAACCCTACAAAAAGAATGGTGCACAGGTCAATGTGATATATCAATGGAATTTTCACTACTTGTTTATTTGTCTAATGCGTAATTTGGGTTAAACGATAATGTTTATGTCTTGTTTCATAAGGTTTTATTAACTAATAAAGTGAGAACCCAAAATTGTCATAGTACAGTTCTGATTTTCCAGTATTCCATATATATACAGCTAATTCATAATCTTTGCTTTGAATTTTTGGCAAATTAAATATCAATGAAACATTTACCCATTTACCTTTTGTTTTGATTAGGTCTTTTAAATTATTAGACTTGTAATAAATATTCTGTCCGTTTGCATTAATTGAGACAACAATTTCACAGTTTATAATTGTATCACACATGAATTCAGAAAAGAAGAATAAAGTTCGAGAACTAGATTCTAATTCAGGACAATTTTTTGTTTTATAAGTCAAACCATATTCAATATTACTTTTTAAATGACCCGAATAGCCACTATTATGAGATAGATATGCAGTCGTATGCAAGTTATACCATGAAGCACCAAGTGTACTATCAAAATTTACTGATGTTTCAAATTGTGGTTTTTTGTTTTCTAAACCCAGAAAATCGAAAAGACTTTGTTGGCTGTTTTCTGAATACCTACAAATAGAAATTTTACCGTTATCAGCAATTTTTACTAATTTTGAAAAAATAGAAGGATAAGTATTAAAAATATAAGAAAAAAAATATTCATTTTGAACAATAATATAATCATAATCCCACTTTAAAGCTTTTTCTATATTTTCTTGATTTATGTTCATTATTGTATATCCTTTTCTATTCATTAAAATAAATGGAATATTAGGTGCAACTGCATCTATAACAAGTATTTTTGATTCTTTAGGAATATTTAAAGAATCTAAAAAATATGATGAGTTTTTGAAATTATTTATTGTATTTATTGTTTTGTCCCAATAACCAGTTGTCCTTCTTTTTTCTTGAGATTTAATTGGTTTTAGTATTAGTATTACAGAAAATGCAATTAAAATAACTGTTGATATAATTTTATAATTTTTCTTTTCGATAACTGGAAACAATGATAAAATAAATATTAAAAATAGAATTATTGGTAGAAAAAAAGTATCAATAAAGTAGTAATCATGGGCTGTAAATTGTCTTAACATAAAAAAAGCGAAAATTAAGCAACCAAATAAATAAGCTATTGATAAAATTCCCAGATATACTGTTGTTTTGTTAAAATGGGCTTTTTTTCTGACAATATAGTATACAAAAACAACAATAATAATAATCAATATACAATATTGAGGTTTTGTGAAATATTCGAAAAGCCAGTTATCATAAACATATTTTATTATTTCTTTTGCTTGTTCAATATTTTTGGCTGGTAATATGTGGTTTAAAAATATAGATCTGTATTTATCCATTGTAAAAAAAATATGATAGGATAGATAAAATTGAAAGACTAACTGGTAATAATTTTGAAGCTAATTTAGTTTCTTTTCTTATAAGCCGAATAAATTCAACACCTAATATAGCAATAATTGATATTGCAAATGTTGTTCTCGAAAGGGTTGCCAGTGTCAGAAAAATTAAAGTTAACCAAAAATATTTATTCTGATTATTATTTATAAATTGGAAATAGAAATATATCCCTATTATTGTATTTGAAAGCGATGGTATTGTTGGCAGAAATCCTCCTTGATAGTAGACAAAAACGGGAGATGTTGCTGTAAATATAATTACGAAAACGGTTTTTATATAGTCTTTGGTTAAAGCTAATGATAGTCGGAATAAAAAGAAAAGTCCAAGAAAACTGTACAATAAAATATAGAATCGGAAAATGAAAGGTTCTGTGTTTCCTGAAATTTTCATTAATAAAGCTGGAATATAATCATGTATAGGAAAATCTACAGCAGTAATAGTTGATTTTGATGGAACTTGCCAATTATGTGGGAATTGATGATTAAAAATAAATGTTTGTGGTTTAAAAAAGTTAAGCCCATTTTCAAGAAAACATAAAGAAAGTGCGTATCTATCGGATTGAGCCCATGCATGAATATGAGAAGGAAATTCGTTTAAATAGTTATGATTATAAGTTAAACCTAATCCAATTATTACAATCAATATACCAAATCTTTTTAATATGTTTTTCATTTATAAATAATCTTTATGTAGTTTTATTTTTATCACAATAATTGGTAATCTTGCGTAAAAAGGTTTTGTAATATGGATAACTGAGTCAAATGTTTTACTTGCATAAAACTAAAGCATATAAAAATAATATTTATATAATTTATAAATGCTTTTTTTTGATTTTTATTCTCATTAATATTATGCATTTTTGCTTTAATGTAGCATTTATTTGTTATTACAAAACTACATTAAAATTTTAAATCAAAACAAGAAACAAATTTTTCATAGGTAGTGAAAATTAAAATTTTAAACATTATATTTTTTTTATATGAGAACCAAAACTCAGTTTTTTTTGAAAATAAATATTCAAAAAAAATTATTTAAGAACTTATAAAATACTTAAAATTATTTTATAGTTTTGCGAGTGTATAAATTATAATTTTGTATATGAATGAGATTAAACGCACATTAAGAGAATCGAAAACAGCACGTTGGTTTGCTTTAGGATTAATTTCTTTGACAATGTTTTTTGCTTATTTTTTTGTAGATGTTGCATCACCATTGCAAAGTTTATTTGAAAAGCAATACAAATGGTCGCCAGAAGTATATGGTATGTTAGGCGGCTCTGAGTTCTTTTTAAATGTTTTTGCCGGATTTTTAATTATATCGGGGATAATTCTTGATAAAATGGGTATTAGGTTTACTTTAATCACATCAGGACTTACAATGGTTATAGGCGCTTTTATAAAATTTTATGCAGTAAGGTATATATCAATAGATTCGTATGTTAATGCTCTAGGGATGCAAATTCCCTTGACTGCTTTAATAGCATACATAGGTTTTATGATTTTTGGTGTTGGAGTTGAAATGGCAGGAATAACTGTTTCCAAAACAATTGTTAAATGGTTCAAAGGGAAAGAGCTTGCACTTGCTATGGGTTTAGAGATGGCTGTTGCACGCTTGGGTGTTTTTGCTGTTTTCAGATTATCACCAATTTTTGCAGAGCATGGTGGCGTTAGCAATTCTATTTTATGGGGTTTAATATTTTTAATTATCGGATTATTAACATTTCTTATTTATACGTTTATGGATGCTGCTCTCGACAAGCAAGAAGGCGATAGAATTAAAATGGAAAGCGAAGATAGATTTAGGTTATCTGATATTGGAAAAATATTTTCTAATCCAGGCTTTTTAGCTATTGCTGGTTTATGTGTATTATTTTATTCGGCTATTTTTCCTTTTCAAAAGTTTGCAACCGATATGCTTGCTTCAAAATTAGGGGTTACATTGAAAGAAGCTGCTGCATTATTTTCATTCTTCCCTATAGGTGCGATGATTTTAACTCCTTTTATTGGATTGTTTTTAGACAAAAAAGGCTTAGGAGCTTCGTTGATGTTATATGGTGCTTTATTATTAACTGTTTCGCATTTAATATTTGCTTTAGTGCCTGCAGATATTTTTAATTATACTATAGCCATAATAACTATTGTAATTTTAGGTACAGCTTTTTCGTTGGTTCCAGCATCAATGTGGCCATCGGTGCCAAAAATTGTAGAAGAAAGATATTTAGGTTCTGCTTTCGGTTTAATTTTCTGGATTCAAAACTGGGGCTTGTTAGGTGTACCAATTCTTATAGGGTATGCATTATCAGCATCTAACCCAACTATAACACCAGAAGCGTTAGCAGCAGGTGCTGTTTACGATTATACAGTACCGGAACTTATTTTTGCAGGCTTTGGCGTACTTGCTGTTATCTTATCCCTTGTTTTAAAAGCAGTTGATAAGAAAAAGAGCTATGGTTTAGACTTGCCAAATATAAAGAAGTAACTTGAAAAGCAAAGGCTGCTCATAATATAAAATTGCTTTAAATATATTAGCTTTATCTAATAGAATTTAATACAACTTCGGAAATATCATAAACAGGTTTATCGGAAATTTTCTGAAAAGTTTTTTTACACAATGGGCAAGATGTTACCAAACAATTATCATTTTTAGTTATAATAGAATTATAAGTATGTTCTGCTATTTTAACTCTTTCTGTTTCTTTTATATAAAAATTTCCAAGACTACCGCCACAACATAAGCTGTTTTCTTTTTCAAAACGTTGTCCCTCATTTAAATTTAGGCATAATTTAATAAGTTCTCTTGGTTCGGAATAAATTTTTGAGCCTCGTCCTAAGTCGCAAGGGTCGTGATACACAGCTTGTAATTGCAATTTTTTTAAAGGAACATTATTTTGCTTGACTTGTTTATAAAGCCATTCACTATGGTGCATAACAGGAATAGTTAATTTATAATCCGATTTGAATGTTTTGTAACAAATAGGGCAGGAAGTTAATAACAACGAAGCACCAGATTTTTGAATTGTTTCAGTATTTTTTTCAATGAGTTTTTGTGCATCATTGTGTTTGCCTACTAAAGATAATGGTCTGCCGCAACAAATTGTTTCTTTTTCGTCTATAAATGTATAGGGTATTGAAAGAATATTAAATATGTTTAACATTGATCGTATAACAGATGGAGTTAAATGAGACATGCAACCTGCATAATAGGCTATAGAAGAAACATTAGTTTTTTGAATATAATTGTTTAAATATTCAAATTGCTGTGCTCTTTTATTAATACGTTTATTTCTATGAGCTAATTTAATGTTAGTAATATTTATTTGAACGGGACAAATTTGTTCGCAGCGTCCACATAGTAAACAATCGTAAAGTGCAGATTTTAAAAGTTTACCGTGCCTTTCTTTCTGAAAAAGATATGACGGCACCATGTTATTTCGTTTTACAACTAATTGAATTTGACAAACATCAATACATACACCACAACTTGAACAAGAATGTATTTCAATTTCTGAAAAACTATCAAGTTCTTTGTTTGTTTTAAAACCAGAGTAGCGTAATGCAATTAAAATCATCTCAGTAGGTATATGCATGTATCTGCTAAAAGGCAAAAAAAAGAAAAAAATCATTAAATCAATAGAATAAGCCCACCACAAAGGGTAGCTGTATTTCGAAATTTGTAATGTTTCTTGTAATACTTGACCTACGTTGTTAGTTAAAAAACTTCCGTGTTGATAAATGGCTGTAGATGAGCTTTCGGCTAACAATCGCAAAGGGAAAATTAACCACAATGAATATAGTGCCACTTTATCTGTCCAGTATATTTTTGTTGTTATTTTTAATCCTAATAATTTTGAGTAAAAACGCTTTATTATTGCTAATAACACTCCAGAAATAATGAAAAGAAGAAAAAAATCCATAGCAAATGAAAAGAAAGCATGTGTATCGTTTGTGGGTTGTTGAGTGTTAAAATATTTAAAGAAAATTGGTTCGTACAAGTGATTAACAGGTTTTGTTGCAAACAAATTTGTTTCTATTGCACCGAATAAAATTAGTAAGAACCAACCAAGAGCAAAACTACAGTGCATGAACCCTAGTAATGGGTTTATTTTAAAAATTCTGTGATGTACAAGTACTTCTAAAAATATTTCTTTTAATAATTTAAATATTTTGAACGAGAAAATTATTTTCCAGAAATTTTTTCTTTGTTGCAAGTTAAGTTGTTTTATCCATTTATAATACTTCCATATTAAAAAAAAGATTAAAGAAATAAATCCAATAGTAAAAGGCAATACAAACCAATCGAATTTCATAATTGAGAAGATTGTAAAAATGAAATTATTTGCAAAATTACACCTCTTGTATTAACGTTTTTTGGGCAAACAAGCTGACATTTACCACATAATACGCATTGTGTAATTTCTTTTGCAATATATACTTTTTCGCCTCGACGAATGCTAAGCATTATTTTGTGTAAATCGAGAGTAGATAAACTTCCAGCGGAGCAAGTGGCTGTGCAAGCACCACAAGCAATACACAGCGATACAGTTGGTTCAACACGCATCAAATAATAAAACAATGCACGGTCGTTTTTATCGTAATCGATTGTTCGGTCTGATTTTTTTAAAAATTTTAAACTGTCGCTATTCATTTAAAACTTTTTTAAGTATTCGTTAATAAACAAAACAGCTGAACGGGCATCAGCAAGTGTATCGTCTATAGTTTTTGGCGAAGAAGCTGTTCCAGCGACGAAAATTCCCTTTTTATTAGTTAAGTTCGATTGTGTATGTTCATCGAGCGAACAAACAAAATTTCCACTATTAGAATTTAAATCCAATTCTTTTATTAACCATGAAGTGCCTTTTGAGGGAACCATTCCAACCATTAACACAAGTAAATCCATGGTCATTTTTAGTGGTCTTCCGAGTAAAGTATCTTCTACTTTTACAATGATTTTGCCGTCTATATTTTCCGAAGCTTCTGATAATCGCCCACGAATAAAAGTTACGCCATATTTTTCTTGCGATTCGTTGTAAAGTTCTTCGAAATTTAAACCATACATACGTAAATCCATATAAAAGCAATATGCTTCTGAAAATGGAAGCTTTTGTCGTATCTCTATAGCTTGCTTTACTGCAGTAACACAACAAACTTTGGAGCAATAAATATTATTTATTTTTCTATCTCTCGAACCAACACAATGAACAAACCCTATTCTTGTAGGCTCTTTTCCTTGTTGTATAAGTATTGGTTTATTGGCTTTAAAAATTTGTTCTAATTCGTTCGATGTAATAACATTTTGGAAAATTCCGTAACCGTACTCTTCCTTTAGTCTTGCATTAAATACATCGTAACCTGTGGATATAAGAATAGATTTTGTATTAACTATTTCGTTATTATTCAGATGAATAGTGTATGTGCTGTTTTGATTACTGACAATTTTTGATGCTTCGGTCGATAATAAAACCTTAATATTTTCGTTGAGAGAGCTTAATACGTGTTGAACAATTGAATCGGCATTTTTCTGATTTGGGAATAACTTATACCATAAGGCAACGTGCCCACCTAATGAATGTTCTTTTTCAACTATTACAACGTTATATCCGAGATTATGGAGTGATGTTGCTGATTCTATTCCAGCAATACCTCCTCCAATAATGGCAACATCGATATTCATAAATTAGTATCTTAATATTTCTAGCAATTCTGGTGCTTTTGTTCCAAAATACTTATCGTTTTTTGAATAAGGTATTCCTATTTTATCGAGCAGTGGCTCAACGGGTATATTGTGCATTTGTAAGCCAATTTCCCAAGGATTGTAGCCTAAAAGTAAAGCTGTAATTTCTTCGAAGGTAAGTACAGGAATAGCTTTATTATTGGTTCCGAATAATCTGCCTTCGTTAATTGCAGCAACATATTGCCATCTATCTAAAAAGTAGTTACATCCAGGGCAGTTAGTAAGTATTAAGT
>JBBIKO010000019.1:0-2418 GCA_037445415.1 Bacteroidota bacterium | reverse complement strand
AACATTATATGGCTGCATTGACTCAAACTTTTTTAAAGAATGTGAATAGCTGTAAGCTCTGTTAGCTTTTATTAAATATTGTCTGAAGCCAAATCCGCAACAATGACGTCGTTCGGGATAGTCTACTACTTTGCCTCCCCATGCTTCTATTATTCTGCTTAAAACACGTGGATATTCTGCCCCTCCTATACCATGTTCTGGAAATATTTTTGCATAGTGGCATCCTACATGTTCAACAACATTGAGTGGTTCTAAAGAAAATTGGTTTACAAGTTTATATTTTAATTGTTTTAAAAGTTCGTTGCGATAATTGTAAATTATGTCGCTTGCATGAACAATATTTTTTGGTATTGTAAAAGATCTTCCTGTTGCTTCTTTAAGATATTTTTTTGTTTTTTCGTATGTTTCTGGAAAATGCTTCCAAATAGTTAATACTTCAAGGTATAATCCAAACGAAGTTACACAAGAGCAAACGAGATTTTCGAAGCCAGCATCGTTAATTAATGAGAACTGACGAGCAATTACGGTCATAGTAGTATCTAATGGTACAATAGAAGAATGGTAACCTATACCGGTACAGGTTGTATGTTTGGCGTCATCGTAAATATTTTTTTTAAGATGATTGCGTAAAATTTTTAAAAACATTTCTTCTGCACTAGGAAAGAAGTTTTGTCTGATACAACTTCGGGCATAGTAGTAATTGTCGTTTGATATTTCTTTTTCGTAAGAAAACCAATTATTTTGTTTATCTTTTTCAAGCATTTTATTGTCCGTTGTATATTATATTAAAATAACTATCTATTTCACCTTTTTCGAAAGATAAATTATTTTGATTTGCGTATTCTTTCGATTTTTCTTCTATTAAGTCGAAAAAGCTTTTACCCCCCGTAACTTCAAAAATCACATTTATTTCTTTAATTGATTCTTCTGGGATTTTTCTCAACGAGCCACTTCCATCTCCTTTATAATTTAAACCTATTTGTTTTGATATTAGTGCAATATTTTCTTTAATCCAATCCCAAACAGGACCTTGTTCGGGAAACATTTCTGTGTTAATATTATCTAAGTAGACACAATAACCATTTTCGAGTATGTGTTTTCCTATTGTTCGAATTATAGCTAATTGTTGTCTTCCTTTTTCAGATTCGATAAATAAGCCTGTTTCGATTGATACTTTTTTTAAGGCTTGAATAATATATGCAGGCACATTCTCTCTCGGACAACGTGTCTTACACGACAAACATTCGCCACAGTACCAAATTAAGTTGCTTTTGAGTATGTTTTCTATTTCGGCTTCGTCTTTTCTTTGAACAATTTCTGTAATAGCACGTGGGTCGTAATCATAATATTGTGCTGCAGGGCAAATAGCAGTACATGTACCACAGTTTATACATGCTCGCATGCCTTCAATAAAACGCAGGTCGCTTTTTAGTAGATGTATATAATTCATAAAATCTATAAATCCTATATACTTTATATATAGTTAAGTATGCAAAGTTATGAAAAAATAAATAGTTAAATAATGATAAAAAAAGATGAATATTTATGATAAAACTAATAAAAATGCCTTTATATAGTTGTCCCTAAAAATCGTATAACTTATTTATTAACAATAAATTGTTGAGAATTTAACTTGTATAAAACCTTGCAAATTTTTATGATTTAGGCACGACGTTTTACCGAAATATTGTTTTACTCTTGAAAAAAATTTTTATCCAAAAATAAAATTAAATTGAATTTTTAAGGGACGACTATGTAGAACTGAAAGTATTTTAAAGTATGTAAAATTAAATGATAAACAAACTTAGCAAAAATTTATAACTTAAAAGTTTTGAAACAATTCTTCGTAAATGACTTCAACTGGATGAAATGCTTTCCTTTGAGTTCCATCATATATTTGTTGCCTACAACTTGTACCATTAGCAACTATAATAGCATCTTTTGGTAATTGCTTGATAGCTTTAAAAAGAAATAATTCACCAATTTTCATTGAAAGTTCGTAATGTTTTTTTTCGTATCCAAAGCTACCTGCCATTCCACAACAACACGATTCTATTTCATAAACTCTAAAAGACGGCACAATTTTTAAGCAATCAATAATAGTTTGTTTATTTGCAATAGCCTTATATTGACAATGAATGTGTACAAAAATATCTTTAGCTTGTGCATTAAGGGTTTCGATTTTAAAATTTTCTTTTTTTTGTTCGTTTAGTAAAAATTCTTCGATTGTATAAATTTGATTTGCAACTTGTTTGGCTATTTTTTTGTAGTTATCAGAAACTAATTCTGGATATTCGTCTCTGTACGATAAAATTGCAGAAGGTTCGATGCCTATAATGTAACTTTTCGGTGAGCATAATTTTATTATTTGATTGAGGTTTTTTTCTGCAATTTTTCTGGCTTTTTTCAACAAACCTT
>JBBIKO010000018.1:0-14543 GCA_037445415.1 Bacteroidota bacterium | reverse complement strand
ATTATTGCCGAACCTTTACCTAAGTTTTTTTTATGAAAAATAATTTTTAATTTTAGGTTTTTCTTGAACTACAATAAATGGCACATTGGAATTAGCAATAACCTTTAAAGCCCTGCTCCCGAGTAATTTTTGCATACCAACAATACCATGTGTTCCCATAATTACAAACGTAGCAGATATCTCTTCTGCTGTTTCTTTTACTGTATCGTATATATTTCCTTCTTTTGCGTGAAATTCAAATTCTAAATCTTTACCATTTATGTTAGAACAAACAAAGTTTTTTAATTTCTCTATTACATCAACTATTTCTTTCTCTTTCTTTACAACATGAAACACAACTATTTTCGACTTAATTTGCTTTGCTATTATTGAGGCATGTTGTAATGCATTAACAGCAACTTCTGTAAAATCGCAAGCAACTAACAAACTTTTTTTATTTTTTTCCATAAATATTGCTTAAAATTTATAAAATAGCTATAACTTTGTAATCTGCAAAACTAATATATTTTTATTAAATTGTTAATAAGATTTTTTACATTATTGTTTTTTTGTCTTCAATTCTTTGCTTATGCCCAATACGACGAATGGGGCTTCCCATTAGTGCAAATATATCCACCTAAAACATACGGTTACGAAAGTCAAAACTTTTCTATTGTTCAAAATAACGATGGAATATATTTCATAAGTAACGTAACAGGCATAATGCAGTACGACGGAGACGAATGGAAAATTATTCCTATTAGTGGAATACCTCGTTTTACAAAAAATCAAAATGGAATTATATACATTGGAACTTATAAAGACTTTGGTATTCTTGAAAAAAATCAATATTCAAAATACAATTTTCGTTCACTAATTCCAAGCCAAAGTTTAAAAGAACGAATAGGCGAAATTTCTTCTATAATTGCTTATCAATCTGATGTTCTCTTTGTAGGAAATTATGCAAATCTTTATTTGTATGACGGTAAAAAAATAAAAATTCTTGATAGTACATCAAATCTAATTGAAATATTTAAAGTTAAAAACAAACTTTTTGTTTTTAAAGAACCTGGTGGATTATATCAATATTCAAATGGAAATTTAATTTTGTGGCTTAGTTCCATGTCGTTAAACTATAAGATTATTGAATTTATAATACCTTTTGGAAATAATTTTTTAATAAAATATAGAAACGAAAAAACAATTTATACTTTATACCTTTCTGGTAAAATTGTTCCGTTTATAAATGAAATAGAAGATTATTTAGAAGAACATCAATATTCATGCAATATAATAACATCAGACAGCATATATATTTTTGGCACTTATAGAGGCGGAATTATTGGAATGAACAACAAAGGCAAAGCACTTTTTCATCTTTCAACAGACAACCTTCTTTTAAACGATAATATAAACTTTTTATTCATTGATAAATGGAATAATGTCTGGGCCGCAACAAACAATGGACTCGCAAGAATTGAAATATCATCTGCATTTTCATACTTTTCACCTATAAACAATGTTAAAGGTGGTGTTTCATCAATTGTTCGTCATTTAAATAAAATTTATATTGCAACAACACAAGGCCTATTTTATCTCGATAAACTTTCATTTTTTAAGCAAGACATTCAAGGAAACAAATTCAAACAAATACCAGAATTAAAATACGACTGTAATAAATTGCTTTCTACACCTTATGGATTATTTATTAGCACAGATAATGGTTTATTTTTATTAAACAACAATGATAAAATTTTGAAAGTTTTCTTGCACTCGATACATCTTATAACAAAATTTTAGTTACTCATGGTAGAGGAATTGGCATTATTACAATAAATAATAAAAATACTTCTTTCAAAAATATACTTTCCCCAATTAACGATCAAATAAGAACAATAGCTATAAATAAAGATTCTACTATTTGGTTAGGTTCAGATTATTCTGGAACATATAGAATTAAATACAACCCGAAAACCGACTCGATAACTATTATTAAACACTACAAACACAATAATGGATTTCTCACAAACGTTGGCTGGATAGATGTTTATACCACTTCGCGTGATGTTATTATTAGTACACAAAAAGGACCATATTTATTCGATAATAACTTAAATACATTTATGACAGACACTTTGTTTAATAATAACAACAAATGGATTTATCCTCTAGTAGAAGATAAATATAAAAATATCTGGTTTAGTAGCGGTAAAGAAGGAGTTTACGAAAAAGAAACAGCAGTTGCTTTCTTTGTAGCAGAAAATCAATATAACATTGTTTCCACACCTTTTAAAGTAATTAAAGATTTTACAATAGAATCAATTTATCCTGATATTAATGCCGTTACGTGGTTTGGTACATTTGATGGGTTAATCAGATTTGATGCTAAAAAACAAACACAAGATACCTGTAAATTAAATATTTTCTTTACACAAATTATTGCTGGCAAAGATACATTACCTATATCATATAAGCCAGATTTAACCGAAATAGAATATAAAAATCACAACATGTTGTTTAAATTCATAACACCATACTACGATGCAAATAACAATGTTCAATATCAATATTTTTTAAAAGGATTTGATAAAAATTGGTCAGAATGGACACATTCTAATTTTAAAGAATATACCAACTTACATGAAGGTAAATACGTTTTCCATGTTAGAGCAAAAAATATTTATGGAATTACATCAAAAGAAATAACTTTTACTTTTAAAATTTTACCCCCCATATACAGAACATGGTTTGCATACTTCTTTTATGTTATACTTTCTATTTCTTTTATACTGTCAATATACTTTTGGCGAGTAGAGGCTTTTGCGCAAGAAAAACATAAACTATCTAAACTTTTAAATGAACGTACAAGAGAATTAGCCGAACAAAAAGAACGTGCCGAAGAACTTATAAAAAATATTTTACCCGAAGATACAGTAAAAGAATTACGCGATAAAGGAACTGCTAGCAAAAGAAAATACAAACTTGTATCGGTTTTATTTACCGATGTACAAGGATTTACTCATATAGCCGAAAATATGCTTCCTGATATGCTTATAGACGAATTAAATATAGTTTTTAATAAATTTGATGAAATATGCGATACATATAATTTAGAAAAAATTAAAACAATTGGCGATGCTTACATGTGTGCAGGAGGACTGCCAACTCCAAATAGAACCAATTCAATAGATATTACTTTAGCTGCTCTAAAAATGCAAGAATTTATTAAAACAAATAAAAATCAATTCAAATATCAATGGGCTATCAGAGTTGGAATACATACAGGACCTGTAGTTGCTGGAGTTGTTGGCAGTAAAAAATTTACATACGACATTTGGGGCGATACAGTTAATATTGCCGCAAGAATGGAATCTTCAGGTGTTGCTAACGAGATAAACGTTTCTGGCGATACCTACAATAGAATTAAAGATTATTTTATTTGCGAATATAGAGGAAAATTGCCTGTAAAATATAAAGGCGAAATAGACATGTATTTTGTTAAATCAATAAAAACAGAATTAGCAAAACCAGATAATCCATTAGAACCAAATGAACATTTCAATTTAAAATTGCAATTTCTAATATACGAAGACCTTGAAGAAATTGTTTTATCTACACTAGAAAAGGCACTGCCAAAAAATTATCACTATCACAATGTAAAACACACTATAGATGTTATTGTACAAGTAGAAATGATAGGATTAGGAGAAAAAGTTCCTCGCGAAGAAATGTTGTTGCTAAAAACTGCTGCTTTATTTCACGATTATGGTTTCATTTTCGACTACAATAATCATGAAGAAGTTAGCGCAAAACATGCAAGGGAAATTTTGCAAAAATTCAGATACTCCCAAAAACAAATTGATATAGTTTGTCGTCTTATTCTTTCAACAAAATTTCCACCAAATCCACAAGACAAATTAGAAATGATTTTATGTGATGCCGATCTCGATTACTTAGGAAGAAGTGATTTTATACCTGTGTCACACAATTTGTATAAAGAATTGCACGAACAAGGAAAAATACGTTCAATTGATGAGTGGAATAAATTACAATACGAATTTATTAGAAAACATCAATATTATACTGAAACAGCTAAAAAGATGAGAAATAATAGCAAACCTTCTCAGTTAGAAGAATTAGATAAACTTATATAATATATGAAAAAAACTTGGAAAGTTTCATTGTCAATAATAATTTTTGTTTTGCTTTTTGACCAAATATTAAAATGGTACATTAAAACAAATTTCACATTAGGCGAAAGTGTTAAAATTTTCGACTGGTTTTATCTTTATTTCATAGAAAACGAAGGAATGGCTTTTGGTATTACATTGCATGACAGCGAAATCGGTAAAATTATTCTTTCGCTATTAAGAATAGTAGCCGCATTTGCTATAGGATGGTACTTGTACAAACTAATAAAAAAAGAAGAAGGCTTACTATTAATTACAGCTATTTCTTTCGTATGGGCAGGAGCTATTGGAAATATTATTGATAGCTTATTTTACGGAATAATATATAGTAGTAGTGAAGGACAAATTGCACAACTTTTTCCACCAGAAGGCGGATACAGCTCGTTTTTACAAGGGAAAGTCGTAGATATGTTTTATTTCCCTTTAATTGAAGGAAGGTTTCCATCGTGGTTCCCCTTTTGGGCAAACGAACCTTTTGTTTTTTTTCAACCTGTTTTTAATATAGCAGATTCTGCTATTACATTAGGTGCATTTATTATTTTAATTTTTTATAAAAAAATATTTTCAAAATAAGATTTAATACAATTTTTTTTTGTATTATTGTAACATAAAAATTTTATTACTTATGAAAAACTATTTATTATCAATAACTTTTTTGTCATTATTTTTTATAATAAGTTGTAATAACCAACAAAATCAGCTAACCAATGACAACGACACAACTAATTTTTTTAATGACACCATTCATGCAAACAGAGTTAAGAAAATTTTCTATAATGTTCCTTCTCCAATTGAAATGTCGAGCGTAATTTTACGAAGTAGTGCTGTCTTCAAAAGCGATATTTTATGTTCATACAAAAATGTTGAAAAGTACACAAAGCCATCAAAACAAGCAATTATGTTGGGAGTATATGGAGCAGATCTTTCTTATGTACGACTTTTTGAACAAATACAATTAGCAATTAATTATCTTTCATCCATTAAAAAACTTTGCGACGCAATTGAAATACCACAAGAACAAGGTTCATTGGCTATTCAACGTATGGAAAAAAATATTGATAATAAAGATTCCCTATTGCAAATTATTTCTGAAACTTATGCTGCTACAGATAGTTATTTGAAAGACAACGGTCGCGGGAATACTGCTGTTTTCGTAGTTCTTGGAGGATGGATAGAATCGTTGTATATAGCTACACAAATTGCAGATTTTAACAATCTTTCTAATAAAGAAATTATAGATCGAGTAGGAGAACAAAAATTTTCTTTAAACAATTTAATAGAATTAATTAAAGCTTATCCAGAAGATAAAGAATTACAGTCTTATATTTATTCACTCGAAGATTTAAAAAAGCTGTATAATGAAGTTAATATTGAATATATTAAAGGAGAAGTAAAAACCGACCCCCAAAAAAAACTAACTACTATTTATAGTGTAGCAAAAGTTGAAATTAGTAAAGAAACTTTTGAAAAAATTAAAACCTTAGCAAAACAAATTCGTACAAGTGTTATAAAATATTAATTTTAAACTATGAGAGCAATATCTTTAATTTTTGCATTCTGTATTTTAAGTTTTTCGGCATTTGCACAATGTAAAGGATTTACTAAAAAGGAATGCGTTCCACATATTAAACCTTTTACTTATAACGGTCAATTAAATATGGCTGTTTTAAACCCTGGAGACGTTGCCGAACTCATAGTAACTTTTTATAAAGGACAAGATTATAGATTATTCGTTTGTTCTCAGGAAAACTTAGGAAAAGTAGAATTTAAGCTACTCGATTCTGAAAGAAACACAATTTTTTACAATAAAGAACATGATTTGGTTAATTATTGGGATTTTCATTCTAATGCTACACAACAACTTATAGTACAAGTAAGGGTGCCCACTTTAGATGAAGAACTTCCTGTTACCCCTAGTGGTTGTGTCTCTATTTTAGTTGGTTTCAAAGAATAATTTACTTAAAAATACATTTTTAGCATTTTTTGTTAACTTTATCGTCATTATGTTTTTCTTATGAAGATTGTTGTAGTAATTTTATTGCTTTTTTACATTCAAAGTTCTTATCTTTTTGCTCAAAAAGAATTTAATGGAAAAGAAGCTAATAAAATTATTCCTGGCTCCGAAATAGTATATTTTAGTAAACAAAACCAAAGCTTTCCTACTTATATAAAATTTGTTAACCTTCTTGATAAAGAAATATTATTAAACAAATTGCAGGAACAATATGAAATAAAATTAAAATTTATTTCTAAAGAAGAAGACCAATTAGGAATTGTACATTATAAATATCAACAATTTATTGATACAATTCCCGTCGAATGGGCTATTTCGTCATTTCATACAAAAAACAATAAAATTTTTTGCTTATAGCGGTACAATTTGGACAAATTTAAAACCAATCACAACAACTATTTTAACGCCAGAACAAGCTCTAAATATTGCATTATCAATAAATCCAGCACAAGAATACATGTGGAACGATTCTCTAGAAGAAAAGCTACTAAAAATAATAACTCGCAATCTTAACGCAACTTATAAACCAAATCCTAAACTTTTATATCACAAAACTAATAAAATTTATACATTAACATATAAAATTACAATCTATTCAAAATATCCAATATCAAAAAAAGACTACTATATCAATGCTATTACAGGAAATCTGATAAATGTTGTTGATAGAATTCACACCTATGATGTACATGGAACAGCTGTTACACGATATAGTGGAACTCAAACTATTACAACCGATTTATACAACGGTGATTATCGTTTAAGAGAATCCGGCAGAGGTAACGGTATTTATACATTTAATTTGCAAATGGGCACAAACTATTTTGCTGCTTCCGATTTCACAGACGACGATAATTATTGGGACAATTTTAATCAAGATCAAGATGAAGTTGCTACAGATGCACACTGGGCTACCGAAAAATTTTTCGACTATTTTTATTATACTTTCAACAGAAATAGTATAGATAACAATGGATTTGCACTTTATAACTACGTACACGCCAATCTTGTTGGCATGGGTTTCCCAAACAATGTTAACGCTTTTTGGGATGGTTATAGAATAACTTATGGCGACGGAAATTCAAACTATTCGCCACTTACATCTGTTGATATTGTCGCACATGAAATAACACACGGACTTACCGAATATACAGCCAATTTAGTTTATCAAGATGAATCTGGAGCTTTAAACGAAGGCTTTAGCGATATTTTTGCTACAATCATTGAAATCTACGCCAAACCAATACATATCAATTGGACTATTGGTGAAGACATTGGAACACCTTTTCGCTCTTTAGCCAACCCAAATCAATTTAATAATCCTGATACTTACTTAGGTGTGTTTTGGGATATGAATAACGAAGTACATCAAAATAGCACAGTATTTAGCCATTGGTTTTATTTACTTTCTGAAGGAGGTAATGGAACTAACGATAACGGACATACTTATTTTTTTTCTGGTATTGGTTTAAACAATGCTGCAAGTATTGCTTACAGAACTCTTGTATATTACCTTCCAACAAACTGCAACATACTACGATGCTAGATTTTTTTTCTATTATTTCAACAATAGATATCTTTGGAACATGTTCACAAGAAGTAGAAGCAACAACAAATGCTATGTACGCAGTAGGAGTGGGACAACCTTATCAAAATGTTGTAACAGCAAATTTTTCAGCTTCAAATACTCAAACTTATCAACCACCTTTTGGTGTTCAATTCAATAATTTGTCGTCTAATGCGCAATCATTCTTTTGGTCTTTTGGCGATGGAACATTCAGCAATGAAATAAATCCATATCATGTTTACACAGATACAGGCTTTTATACAGTAACTTTAATTGCAGATGGAGGGAATTGTGGAGTTGATACCATCATTTTTAATGATTTTATTTCAATACAACCCAACAACCCCTGTGTTTTTATTATGCCAATAAATGGTACAGGTAATATAATTACAGCTTGCCAAGGTACACTATACGATGGCGGAGGTCCAAATGGTAATTATGCCGATATGTCTGATGCAATTATTACTATAAGCCCAACTGTAGCAGACAAGATTACATTATCATTTACTTTTTTCGATATTGAACCAGGTAGTCAATTATACTGCGACTACGATTATGTGAAAATTTTCGATGGCCCTGATACAAATAGTTCTTCATTTGGCCGATTTTGTAATACAACTGGTCCTCCAGGAACTATTGAATCAACTGGAAATTCACTTACTATACTTTTACATTCAGACCAATATTTAACAAGACATGGCTTTGTTGCAAATTGGACATGTCAAATTTTTAATGTTCTACCAATAAATAGTTGTTCTGGATTAATTCAATTTATTGATGCCTCATTACATAACCCAACATTTTGGTTTTGGAACTTCGGAGATGGAAATTATTCTAATCAACAAAATCCAATTCATGAATATACAAACAACGGAACTTATAACGTAACACTTATAGCAGGCAATAATCATGGAACTGATACTTTAGTTTTAACAAATGCTGTAACAATAAACAGACTAGAACTACCAAACATAGAAAACGATACAATTTGTCAAAATGAAAGTGCAATTTTAACTTCCGTTTCCAATGGAACTATATTATGGTATTATAATTTTGTAGATACTGTCCCATTTCATATTGGTGATACACTTATTACAGAACCATTAAATCAAACAACAATTTTTTGGGCTCAAAATTACATATTTACTCCATCACAGTACGTCGGCGACACAAGATCAAATATTGAAGGTGGGTATTATAACTTTTCATCTGTTCAATATCTTGTATTCGATTGTTATACAGATTGTAAATTAGTTTCTGTTGAAGTAAATGCTAATAGTAATGGAAATAGAACTATTTCATTATTAGATTCATCAGGAACTTTGATAACTAGTAGAACTGTTTATGTGTCGCAAGGAATATCAAGAATTACTTTAAACATACAACTTCCTGTTCAAAACAATTTTAGGCTTGCTGGTCCTCCTTACCCTAATTTTTGGAGAAACAATTTAATAGCTTATTTCCCATACACCTTACCAGGAATTCTATCAATTATAAAAAGCAGTAGATTAAACAATCCATTTGGATATTATTATTATTTCTATGATTGGGAAATAAAATTACCTGATTGTTCTTCAGCTAAAGTTCCTGTATATGTTTATGTCGATAATTGTACCTTATATTTCAGAAAAAAGCAAAATTTATCTAAATCCTGCAGATAATTTCATTCAAATACATACTAATGAAAATATTCAAGCTATTCATCTTACAGATATTTCTGGAAGAATTATACCAATATCATTGAAATTTTCGAACGATAAAATCATTATTAATACAAAACATTTAAATTCAGGAATATATTGGCTATATATCCTAATTAACAATAAAATATATGTTGAAAAAGTAATTGTATTACATTAATCAAAGAAAACAAACCTTTAGTCAAAAAGTCTAAATTAAAGAAATTGCCTATTATGTTGCTTATTAAGATAAATTTAAAGAAAAATATTTGTCTAAGCTATTTATGATTTTTTATCATAATTAATAAATTTGAAACATAAATTATATTATATACGTAAAACATTAGTACATTATGAAAATAAATAAATTATAATTATATGAAAACAAATTATTTACTATTAAGTTTTGTTGCTTTATTTGTGTTTTTTACGACACAATTGTATGCACAACCAAGTGTAGGTGGTACTCCACCAAGCATTTTGTACAATTTGCAAACCAATTTACAACTATTAGATTATTCTCCCAATGTTAATCTTAAGTCAATGATGCTACAGGACTCTATTAACGAAAAACAGGGACTACCATTAAGAGGAGGTATATCTGTAACTTTAAATGGAGTAGGGCTTGAAAATGGAGGTACTTGGACAAAACTTCCAGACGGAAGGATGATGTGGCAAGCAATGTTTTATTGTAATAATGCAAAAGCTATAGGAGTAGTTTTCGACAACTTTTATATTCCAGAAGAAGCTGAACTTTATTTATATGACATAAACAAACGTATGATTATTGGAGCATTTACTTCTGAAAACAATCATCCAAGCATGCAATTTTCAACTCACATTTTACCTGGTACAACTATTGTTGTTGAATATGTAGAACCTTTCAATGTTGTAACACAAAAAGTAAAACCAGGACAACCTATAAATAATAATATTAGTTTGTTTAATATAAATAATGACCTTCAAAATTATTATCCAAAAGGTTCATTTAAAATTAGCGAATTAATTTATACATATCGCGATTATATTTTTTCAGATACAAAAGACTTAGGAGATGCAGGAAGTTGTCAAGTTAATGTGAATTGTTCTCCCGAAGGAGATGGCTGGCAACAACAAAAGAGAGGGGTAGCAAGAGTACTTTTTAGGGAAGGTTCTAGCTGGTACTATTGTTCCGGTACACTTGTAAATAATACAGCTCAAAACGGACAACCTTATTTTTTATCTGCATACCATTGTGGAGGGACAGCTTCCGCTGCCGATAAAAATCTTTGGCAGTTTTATTTTAACTATGAACGCCCAGGATGTCCTAATACAGGAACACCACCTAATAACATGATTACTGGTTGTTCTATGAAAGCAGGAGGAAATATTGCGGGAGGAAGTGATATGCTACTAGTATTATTAAACTCCACTCCACCTTTAAGTTGGAATCCATATTATAACGGATGGGATAGGAATGCAACAGGTTCAGCAGGAGGAGTTGGAATACATCATCCTTCTGGAGATGCAAAAAAAATATCTACTTATACTGTTACACCAGGAACAGGAACTTGGACTGGTGGAGCAACTAATGCTCATTGGATATTAAGTTGGGCAACAACTACTAACGGTGCAGGTGTTACAGAAGGCGGATCATCTGGTTCACCATTGTTCAGAGGTAGTAATAAATTTGTTATCGGAACACTAACGGGAGGAGCTTCTCAATGTGGAGGACCAATGGGATCAGATTATTACGGTAAAATGTCTTATCACTGGGAATCAAATGGCACTACTGATGATAGAAGACTTCGACCATGGCTCGACCCATTAGGGACTAACCCTATAACTCTCGCAGGTTTTAATCCAAATGGAGTTTCTGCACCACCTGTCCCTGATTTTTCGGCTACACCTACAATAGCTGTAGCTGGAACTACAATTCAATTTACCGATTTGTCTTCAAATTATCCTACTCAATGGGAATGGACATTCCCAGGCGGAATACCATCAACTTCTACAATTCGAAACCCCTCTGTGGTATATCCAACACCTGGAACATATTCTGTAACTCTAAAAGCAACAAATCAATATGGTAACAATACAGTTACTAAAACCAACTATATTACAATTAATGCTTATTCTCCACCAACTAGCCCAATTACTATTGGAACAGGAACAACTCAGGGTGGCGTCATTCCATTAGGCATCAGCAATACAGCTCGGTGGGTAGTTAGCGCCTCAATATATTTAGCTTCAGAAATAGGTGGTGCTTGTAGGATTAATGCTGTTGCTTGGAATGTTGGAACTTCTCGGACTGATAACAGAACTATTCAAATATATATAAAAATGACAGATCTATCTTCATTCTCTACACCTAGACCTGCTAATGATTTATTAAGCGATGCAACACTTGTATATCAAGGTAATTTTGTTCCCAATGCAACGGGTTGGTTTACTTTTACTTTACCAACACCGTTTAATTACATTGCTGGAAATAATTTAATGGTAATTACGAAAGTTAGTGGAGCAGGAAATAATCAGTCAAATTGCTTATTTACAACTGCAACAAACAGACATCAGCAATGGACAGGAACAACCGATCCCTCTGCAAATAACGGAACAATAAATTCAAACCGACCTAATTTGCGTTTAACAGTATCAGGTTATACCACTCCTGTTGCAAATTTTGCAGGCCTTAACCCTATTTTAACAGAAGACTTTGAAGGCTCAACATTTCCACCAACAGCATGGACTAGACTAAATGTAGATGGTGGAGGTTCACAATGGGCTAGTTCAACATCATATAATTATACATTCAATGGAAATAAGTCAGCTGCACATGTTTTTTCCGCTGCAGGAATGCAAGATGGTTATCTTATTTCACCTCAAATAACAAATTTACAAGCCAATGCGGTATTATCATTTTGGTCATATAATGATTATCCCTCTTATTATGGAGGTTCTTACGCAGGAAAAAATTCTGTATTAATATCTACCACTAATACAAATCCTTCGAGTTTCACAGAAATTTGGAGCCCTACTTCAGTAACTGCTTCTTGGGTTCAAACTAATTTAAATTTATCATCTTACGCTGGACAAAATATTTATATCGCATTTCGATATCAAGGCAACGATGCACACGACTGGTACCTTGATAATGTGTTTTTAGGAACAGAAACCTATACTCAAGTTAACACATACGAGGGAGATCCTATTACAATATACGACAAATCAACAAATTCACCTGTATGGTGGGAGTGGACTAATCCTGGAGGTGTTCCAAATACTCAAAATCAGCAAAATGCCAATTTAACTTATTATGTTGCAGGATTGTATAACGTATCCCTAAAAGCAGCTAACCCAGCTGGTAGTAATACAAAAAGTGTTACAAATTTTGTTAATGTAATTGGTCGTCCTCCTATTTCAAATTTTGTAGGTGTTGGAAATTTAAAAAATATTAATTTACAACCATTTATACCACGTACAGGAAGTGTTAATTTTTACGATCGTTCACAACGTGTACCAACAAGTTGGACATGGACTTTCCAAAATGGAAATCCCGGAACATCAAATACAAAAAATCCTACAAATATCGTATATAACAGTGCCGGAAAATTTGATGTAACACTTTACACAGCAAACTCACATGGAAACAATACAGGTATAGCTAATGATTATGTTGTTGTAGGAGGCTTAGATACATGTACTAATATGATTGAAACAGATAATTTATCTGTTTATAATTATACAAATGGGCTTATTCCTGGCCATGCTGCTGACGCAAGTGGAAGAATATTTAGATATGCTGAATTTTTTAATAACAATTATTCTGGTAAATTGTATGGATTTGGGATGTATGTTTTTAGAGCACAAGGAACGGGTAAAACTATTAGCATTAAGGTATGGGCTGACAACAATGGAATACCTGGTTCAGAATTACATAGTGAAACTCGAAATATAACTTCTTTTACTCAGGGTCAATATAACATTATCACATTTTCTTCTACTGTGAATATTACAGGAAAATTTTATATTGGATACTTATTAAATTATGATGCAGGTCACGATTATAATACTCATCAATTCTGTGGGGTTATGACTTCTTTTAGAACTATTGATACTGCTTCAACAGGTTTCATAAGCTACGGTGCAACAACACCGGGTACATGGTATTCATTTAAAAATGCTTTTGGAGAAGCTGCTTCACTTTGGATTGACGCTATTTTTGAATACAACGATCCAGGTCCAACAATTACTGCAACAGCTACTCCTGGTTGTGTAACAGGCTCTGTAACTATAACATCATCTGTTACTGCAAATCAAACTTTGTATTAACTGATAATAGCGGAAACACATTACAGACATGGACTGGCACAGCAAATTCCTATACATTTACTGGATTAGCTAATGGAACATATAGAGGTAAAACTATTAACGGAGGTCAAGAATCTGGACTTTCTAATGCCGTTACATTAACTAATGATCCTGCATCTGTCGGAGGTTCAATTACTGGGACAAATACTCAAATTTGTCAAGGTTCAAATACAGGTGTAATGACACTTTCAGGTCATACAGGTAGTGTTGTAAAATGGCAAAAAAGAGTAAATGCAGGCGCATGGACAGATATTATAAATACTAATACTACCTATTCAGAAGTTCCATCTTCTTCTGGTACATGGGATTATAGAGCAGAAGTAAAAAGCGGAACTTGTCCTTCTGCATTTTCTAATACTTTTACTATTATAGTTGATCCTACATCTGTTGGCGGCACATTAACAGGACCTAATACAAATATTTGCTTTGGTGCATCAACAGGAAATATGACTGTTTCTGGTTACACAGGAACAATACAAAAATGGCAAAAACGTCTAAATGCTGGTGCATGGCAAGATATTACAAATGTATCCCCTACATATTCTGAAACACCTGGAAGTGCTGGAACTTGGGATTATAGAGTTGAAGTAAAAAGTGGAACATGTGCTGTAGCATATTCTAATATTTTCACAGTAACAGTTAATTCATTACCATCTGCTTTAGCATCAAGCAACAGTCCAGTATGTGTTGGAGCAACACTGAATTTGAGTGCTACACCTAATGGAATGACTTCATACAACTGGTCGGGACCTGGAGGATGGACT
>JBBIKO010000017.1:3127-14760 GCA_037445415.1 Bacteroidota bacterium | reverse complement strand
TCGAGCCATATATACACAATAAATTAAATAAAGCGGTCCGAACACATAAGCCGGAATTCCTATTGGTATAAAAATAATAAAAATTTTGTTTGTAGGATCTAGCAAAATAGAAGTAAACAATATAGCCGAAACTGCTCCCGATGCTCCTACTGCTATGTAAGAACTGTTATTTTTATTCTTAACATAAGTTGGAAGTGCTGCAAGAACACCTCCAACAACAAATTCTAAAATAAATATAACATTGCCCCATTTTTTGAAGTAATACGAAAAACCATCTTCAACAAATGTCCCAAAAAAATACAGAGTAATCATATTAAACAACAAGTGTTCCCACGAAACGTGTAAAAAAATATGAGTAACAAAACGATAATATTGACCAAACTTTTTTATATCGTAAGGGCTAAACCAACCTTTTACATAAAAATTTCTATTATTAAAAGCTATAAAACTTGTTATAACAATAGAAGCAATTATAAGTATTGTTAGCATTAGTAAACAATCAATTTAATACTTTTCGATCCTTTACTTGTAGAAAAATTAACTATGTACATACCTTTTGCCAGATTACAATTATACCTTATTTCCTGGTTTCCTTGTAGCAAATTTCCATTGTATATGTTTAAAATTTTTTGACCTATATTATTGTGCAAAGTTATTTGAGCATTCATTTCTATTGAGGTATAAATGTCGAGCACAAGTTGCTGATTTATGTAATAAGCTTTAAAAGAAATATTATCGTTAGTTAATTCCTTGGTGCCAGTGGGATTATATACTTTAAATTTCCAATAAGAAGCAGGAGCAGGTAATGGACGAACTTGAACTTTACCAGAATTTGCTTTTGCCTGAATATAGTAATAAACAGTTGTATTGCTTGGTTGTACTGGAATGTAACCTGTCCATGTGTGATTATTTGCATTGGTTAAAGTCATAGGAACAGACAAATAAGGCTGTGTTGTATCTGTTCGATAATATATTTTAGCTTCTTTTATGCCTGATATATGCATTAACCTGATAATCTGTCCATATATTGTCAGTGTTAGGTAAAACCTGATGAGAAATAAGTAAAGGATTAAAAGCTGCTATTTCGTGAGTTGTACAGTGTATAGCACCACTTTGAGAAATTATACTATTAGCATTTATTCCAATTATTCTATAACCTGGCATTGCTTCACGGTATATTCTTAATGCTATTGTGTCGTATTGCTCATAATATGTTGGAACTAGTACAGTTTTGTTTAATATCAGTGAATTGGTGTAAGTTCGATAATATGCACCTTGGCTTGGCCACAAACCTGATTGACTTGGCGGCATTGGTATTCTAACAACTTTATATGGTGTACCAAAAACCGAATTAAAATTATTTAGTATATAATTCAAGTTTAAATCTATTTGTGGACCATCTGATATACCTGGTGGATACTGACCAACTAATAAAGTTTCTTCGTCAAGAAGTTTCATATGCATATCTATATGATGAATACCATCGTATGGTAAATTATCTAATTTTATATAACGAGTAATACCCATAAAATCATTCATAATATTATCTATTGCTTGTTCTGTTTTTGGGGTTTGATTGTATTGAGTAACAGTTGCATTCTCGTCTAAAATAAGTTTGCTCGAAAAACCCGTACCAAAGCCATCACTCATAAAATTTCCACCGGTAGCAACTAAATCTGTTGGTGGTTGTGTACATTGATATAACGGTACATTAAGCAAATTTGCGATGTACTGAGGCGAAGCATCGTCTAATGGGCGAGGACGATTATATACCCAATCTACAAACAACAACGAATCCACTTCATTTGTATAAACATTATTTGGTCCGTAATCTCTTATCCACACACTATTTAAGTTTGCTATAATACAACGTATATTGCTTGTTGGAATACCATTTTGTGATAAGTAATTTTTAACAGTATTAGAATCGGTGCAGTAAATATAAACTTTTGCTTCCTCGCGTGCATAACGAACAATTTCTCTTAAAAAGCTTTCGTAACCCGATTTCCATGAAATAAGAACACCTTGCATTTCTTCCCATTCTGCTGCATTTCTTACTGGTGAAGCAGGTGGATTTGTAATACCTTTTGGTTTTGGTAAAACATAAAACGATTCATATTTTGCTTCTTCTTCGGATAACCATTTGGGCAATTGAACTTGAGCTGTAACAAACGAATACACAAAAAATAAACTTAAAAAATGTATTTTTTTCATAATATGTAATTTTTTTTTTAGACTAAAAATTTTACATTTTGGTTGCTAACTTTTTAACCTGTTTAATTGCAAATGTATTGTATATTTTTGTTTTTCCAAAAAGTCATTTTAATTTCTAAAAATTTTTTATTCGTATTAAAGTATATTGTAGTTTTATTTTTTTTATGAAAAAATTAATTACTTTGAGACTTTTGCACAAGATAGAATATATATCTTTTTATTTTGTAACATCAGCAGATTAAACTTCATTGTGAGGTTCTTCTCTATTTGTCATTGCTAAATATTCGGAGGTTTATAAGAATATCTAAACAATCTAAGCTAATACACTACCTGCTAAGCTTGTATTATTTTTTAAAGCACATTATGTCTGTTGCTTTATAACAGCAATTTTATAATTTCATTTTTTGTACGATTTATTATGAATTTCTGTTTAATATGTAAATTTTCGCAAAATTATCAAATATTTTCTAACTCTTTTATTCATTACATCATTTAATTTATTATAACAACCTGATATCATCTGTGCCTTGTTATAAATTTTAATTTTAACTCAAACAAATAGCTCTCTAATAATATAATCACTCAGTATCCACTTTTCGCTACTAATATAAATTCTATTATTTTCTTGCAACAATAAACCTTCTAAAATAAGCTTTTCAATTGTACGAGTAAATTTAAAATATAATTGTTTTTGTATTTGTGGCAATTGATTTAATTTAATTCCTATGTTTGTTCGCAATTTTACCATTATAAATTCGTTGAATTTATCTTTTTCCGATAAACAATGTAACTTATAATACTCTTTCCCTTCATTAATGTTTTTTATATAGAATTTTAGTGAAGAATAATTTTCTCGTCTTGTATTTGAGTAAAAAGAGTGTGCAGATGGTCCAAATCCTAAATATGGTTCAAAATTCCAATAAGATGAGTTATGAATAGATTTATATCCAGGTAATGAAAAATTTGATATTTCGTAGTGTTCAAAATTTGCTTTACGTAGTATATTGCAGAGTAATTCGTAATGTGTTATTGAATTTTCTTCAGTTACAGGCAAATATTCTTTTTTTATAAACTTCGAATGAAGCTTTGTTCCTTCTTCTATTGTTAAATGATATGCTGAAATATGCTTAATAGGCAATTTTATTGTAATTAGTGATGTTTTTGTTAAAATTTGCTCTGTCTGTTCGTTTATCCCATATATTAAATCAATGGATATATTTTCAATTCCTGCTTCTAACGATTTATATACTGTTTCTATTGCTTGTTTTGAATTATGTCGTCTTGATAGTATTTTTAAAACATTATCATCTAACGACTGTACACCTATACTTATTCTGTTTATGCCAATTTGTTTATAAAATTGTAGCTTTTCTGAAGTTATATCATCAGGATTAACTTCTATTGTAATTTCTTTTACTTTATTTAAAGAATAATGATTGTGTAAAGCATAGAATATTTTTTCTAATTGTTTGTTATTCAATAAAGAAGGTGTACCTCCTCCTAAATAAATTGTTTCAATTTCAAAAATTGCTTCATCTTTTCTTGTCTTTATTTCATAACATAATGCATCAACAAAATTATCTATTTCGTGAATATCTACTGAACTATAAAAGTCGCAATAATTACATCGGCTTTTACAAAACGGGATATGAATATAAATGCCCGCCATTTAATAAGAAACAGATTCTAAAAATCGTAAAATTCGTTGTTTTACTTCATCTTTTCCAAGTGTTTCCATAATCTTTGGCAAGCTTGGTCCTTTTGTTGTTGCTACCAACGATATTCTTAATGGGATCATTATTTCACCTAACGGCAAATTACGGCTCTCTGCATAATGATGTAAAATTTTTTCTATTTCAACCTCGGTTTTAAAGTTACATTTATCTATTTCTTCTGCAAATTCTTTTATATACTTGTAAGATTCTGATTTTACCTTTTTCTTTATTACATTTTCATCATACTTTTCTGGTGGTTTAAAAAAGTATTCCCCCTCGTTTAAAATATCAGTTACAAAAGTTATTCTATCTTTAAGCAACTCGATTATTGTTAATAATTTATTTTCGTCAATATTGTAACCCTTTTGCAATAATTCAGGTTTTAGTAGTTCGGCTAATTCTTTATTGCTTTTTTTTCTGATATATTGTTGATTGAACCATTTTGCTTTCTCTGGATCGAAACGTGCTCCCGATTTATTGACTTTATTTAAGTCGAATTGTTGTATTAAATCTTCAATGCTAAAAATTTCTTGTTCTGTACCTGAATTCCAACCTAAAAGAGCAAGTATATTTATGAAAGCTTCTGGAAGTACGCCCCATTCTCTGAAACCTAAAAATATTTCGCCATCTGGACTTTTCCAATTGCAAGGGAATACGGGGAAACCACCCTTATCTCCATCTCTTTTGCTTAATTTCCCTTTACCATCTGGTTTCAATATTAATGGTAAATGAGCAAATTGTGGCATTGTATCAAACCATTCAAAAGCCTCATATAATAAATAATGTAATGGCAATGATGGCAACCATTCTTCTCCTCTGATAACGTGAGTAATTTTCATCAAATGGTCGTCTATAATATTTGCTAAGTGGTAAGTAGGTAAACCATCTGATTTGAATAAAACTTTATCATCAAGGGTGTTTGTATTTACTCTTATTTCGCCTCTTATAATATCTTTAATAACTATTTCCCTGTTTTCAGGAATTTTAAAACGTATAACATAAGGTTTATTGGTTTTTAACCAATTTTCTGTTTCTTCTTTACTAAAGGTAAGGCTATTTTTTAAATATTTTCGAGTATGTACATCGTATTGAAATACTTTTTTTTCTAATTCAAGTTTTTTTCTGATTAATTCTAGTTCTTCTGGTGTATCGAAAGCGTAATATGCAGCTTGCTTTTCAACAAGCCAAAAAGCATATTTTTTATAAATTTCTTTTCTTTCTGATTGTTTGTATGGTGCAAAAATTCCACCAATTCCAATTCCTTCATCGTAGTTTATTCCGCACCACTTTAATGAATCAACTATATACTCTTCTGCTCCTTCTACAAAACGCTGTTGATCAGTATCTTCTATACGCAAAATAAATTTACCGTTATGTTTTTTAGCAAAAAGGTAATTATACAGTGCTGTTCTAACTCCACCTATATGCAATGGTCCTGTTGGACTTGGTGCAAATCTCACTCTAACTTCGTTCATAAAATTTATTTGATGTTTTTACGAATCCAATCTTTAATTTTCTGGTTTAACTGATCGCTTACAGGTATTAACGGTAAGCGAAGTTCATTTTCAATTAAGCCTAAATGGTACAAAGCACATTTAATGCCAGAAGGACTACCTTCTGCAAATGCTAATCTTGTTAATTCAAGTGTTTCATAATGCAATGTTTTTGCTTCTTCCATTTTTTCATTTAAAGCTAATCTGACCATTTCTGAAAACTTTGCAGGAATTGCATTAGCAACTACTGAAATAACACCACAAACACCTACACTAATCAAAGGTAATGTAATACCATCATCTCCAGAAATAACTTCAAAATGTGATGGTTTATGTTCAACAATATACATTATTTGATCAAAATTACCAGATGCTTCTTTTATTGCAACAACATTTTTATACTTTTGAGCAAGTGTTAAAGTTGTTTCGGGCAACATATTAACACCCGTTCTTCCTGGTACATTGTATAATATTATTGGTTTTGTACTTTTCTCTACTATTAACGAAAAATGAGTAATTAAAGCTCTTTGATTTGGCTTATTGTAATAAGGTGTTACCGAAAGAATAGCATCAATATGTTGATTTTGATTAACATATTCCAGTTCTTTAAGCAGCTTATTTGTATCGTTACCACCTAAACCAAAAACTATTTTTTTTCTTCCATTATTAACTTTAATAACAGTATTCAAAACTTGTTGTTTTTCTTCGAAAGATATGACTGGACTTTCGGCAGTTGTCCCCATTACAACAAGATATTCTACATTTCCATCAATTACATATTTAACCAATTTTTCAAGTGCATTAAAATCTATTTCTTTATTTTGCTTAAAAGGAGTAACCAAAGCAACTCCTGTTCCTTTAAAATGCTTCATAATATTATGCTTTTATGTTGTTTAAATATATTTTAATCTGTTCTATCATTCTTTCGCTTGTTACAGGATCATCTAAGTTTATCATCAAATCGTAAAAACCTTTATCGTTGTTTTTTAAACCTACTTTCATTTTTGCAACTGAAAATGCCATTATAGCATCTATAAAATAGTTTTCTTTGGGGTGTAAATCAATTAGGATATCGAATTCTGTCCGACAAAAATCTAAGACTATTGATTTATTTGGTTTTCCAAAAAAATTAAAATCTTTTTCAGAAAAAAAAGCGAATCCAGTAAAATTGCTTGCTGTTTCTGAAATATCGTGCGGTTTAAGAAATCCTAAACAACGATATTTAATTTTTTTCTCGGTTAAAAAATTGCTCAAAAACCTTGCAGATGTGTATTGTTCTGTTTGGATTGAATCGAAAACTATACCTATTGTTTTAGCTGTTTCGAAATTGTGAAAAGCTTTTCTTCGAAAAATTAAGCGAGACGAATTTTTTAGAGTTATTTTACCTAATTTTATCTTTATATATTTATTCAATCTCATTCTTTAATCTTTTTTTAAAACAACGTTTTCGCTTATGCTGAATGTGTTCATAACTTTTCCAGTGGTTTATAGCATCGTGATTATTTTCAAAAATTCCTGTTGTTTCGGCATATTTTACACCCTTTTCAAGCATTGTATTTTGTAATTCTGTTATTAGAATAGCAGAAACTCCTTTATTTTGACAAGATGGCTCTATTCCAGTGAGCATTAAATCTACCACTTTGGGATTTTTCATTGCGTTTAAAATGTAAATGAAGCCAAAAGGGAACAATTTTCCTCTTGCTTTTTGAAATGCTTCGGATAATGATGGTAGTCCTATAATAAAAGCAATAGGTTCGTTGTTTTCGTTTACAATAATTTTAACAAATTCAGGATTTAAAAGTTTTATATAACGATTAACAAAATACTGTATCATTTCATCGTCGAATTCATCTACACTAAAAAGCTGTGAAAAAGCATTGTTTATAATTTTAAAAATACTTGCTCCATAAGGCAGTAGTTCTTTTGTTTTATTGAATGTTAATACTGTAAGTTTGTGTCTTTGTTTAATTAGTTCATTTAATTTCAAAGCTTTATCGGGAATATCTTTCACAGTCAATCGAAACTCTACCCAGTCAATTTCCTTTGTATAGCCTAATTGTTCTATAAATTCTTTATAATAAGGCATATGGTATTCTGAAGCAATAGAAGGGATATGTTCGAATCCTTCAATAAGCATACCTTGGTGGTCTAAATTATTGAAGCCTAAAGGTCCCATTATTTCATCCATCCCCTCAGATGCAAGCCAATTTTCGGCTACGGTTAATAACGCCGATGCTACCTCTATGTTTTCAATACATTCGAACCTCGTAAAACGTCCTATGTTTTTGTTTACCTTTTTGTTATAGTTATAGTTGATAATTGTACCTATTCTACCTACAATTTTATTGTTATCATAAGCAAGCCAAAATTTTGCTTTACAATGTTTAAAAGCTGGATTGTATTGTGGCAATATACTCTTAATTTCGTCTGCAATTATTGGTGGAACCCAATTCGATTTTTTTGGATAAAGTTGAAATGGAAATTTTACAAAAGCTTTAACATCATTATTATTGTAAACTTCGTGAATTTGAATACTCATTTCTCAAAAAATTAAATACAAAGCTAAGCTAAAAATAAGTTAATTGCAAAATAAAAATATTGTTGAAATATGTACTTGAATAGTTTAGTTTTACTAAGGTTAAGCTATTTTTCACAATTGTTCAATAAAAAATTGGTATGCTTAATGTTTTAAGTTATTATATTGTAAGTTCATAAAAAAATACACTTGATATAATTCTACATCTTTATTTTTTGAATATACAATTTGTTAAAAAATTAGTATCTTTGCTTAAAACTTTAAAGTTTTTTCATGAAATTTCTATCAGTTATATTAGTTTTATTAATAATTGTTCCATTACAATCATGTAAAAAAGCAAAAGAAAATAAATTAATTGGAGAATGGAAACTATTACCAAAAACAGCCGCCGACCGTGAAGATACAATTATTTTTCACTTTAAAAACGATCAAACACTATACATATACAAGGATGGATTATGTGACGATACAGGAAGTTACAATATTAAATCAGAATTTTTCAAATATTACGTTGTAATTAACAATTTAAAACATCAAAATGCTAACTATTATATAGAAAAAATTAAGAAAGATATTTTGATACTTCAATCGTATTCTCCTTATATTAGAAAAGAATTTGTTAGAAATGAATAAGAGCATTTTTTTTATATTATTTTTTGCATTTTTTACAGTATTTTCTTGTAAAAAAATAACTATCAATAAGCTAAATGGAACATGGAGATATTGGTACTTAAGTAAGCAGGATAGCGGTAAAATTCAATTCTGGGAATTTCGCGAACCCAATTTACTTTTTAAAACAGTATATACATCCGATTCTATAATTAATGATACAGGTTATTGGAAGATTGAAAAAGACTTTTTAGAACCAACATTTTTAGAAATAACAAATTTAGGAGCAAAACAAGATGGTATTTATCAGATATTAAAGCTAAATAAAGAGTTTTTATTCTTACAACGTTACAAATTAAACACTAGTAGCACAGAAGGAGCATTTTCTCGTCTTGAGTTTACAAAAGAATAAAATGGGTGTAAAATCAAAACAAATTTTTTTTTGCAGTCAATGCGGTCATGAAAGTCCCAAATGGCTTGGCAAATGTCCAGCTTGCAACGAATGGAATACTTTTGTAGAACACAGTATTATTAAAAACAAAAATGTTAAAATTAGCAACACATTTGAAGTCAAACACGCCAAACGAATTCATGAAATTAATACAGATGAAAGCATTAGAATAGACACTAAAAGCGTTGAATTAAACCGTATTTTAGGTGGAGGAATGGTTCCTGGCTCAGTCATACTTATAGCTGGTGAGCCTGGTATTGGAAAATCTACTTTAATGCTTCAATTTGCTTTACGCATTAAATCAATCACATCGTTATATGTATCAGGCGAAGAAAGTGAATCGCAAATAAAATTAAGAGCTAACCGCATAGGTGGCAAAGGTGAAGCCTGTTTATTACTCTGCGACAATTCATTAGAAAACATTATACAACAAATTAAGCAGCACAAACCTAATATTGTTATTATAGATTCAATACAAACACTTCAATCCGAAAGCATTGATTCTTTTGCAGGTAGTATTACACAAGTTAGAGGTTGTGCCTCTCAACTAATTCAAATTGCAAAAGAAGAAAATATTACAGTATTTTTCATAGGTCATATAAATAAAGAAGGTGCAATTGCTGGTCCAAAAATTCTCGAACACATGGTTGATACTGTTCTATTGTTCGAAGGAGAAGCAAATCATCCTTACAGAATAGTTCGTTCAATAAAAAATCGTTTCGGCTCAACCAGCGAAATAGGTATATTTGAAATGAAGCAAGATGGATTAAAAGAAATTACTAATCCTCTGGAAATTCTCATAACAGAAGAATCAAAAGATGTAAGTGGAACGTGCATTGCTTCTACAATAGAAGGGATTCGCCCTTTTATGTTAGAGGTTCAGGCATTAGTTTCGTCATCTACTAACAATTTTCCGCAACGACTTTCAAATGGTTATGAGCTTAAACGGCTGTCACTTATTTTAGCAGTTATAGAAAAGCGACTAAATATAAAAATGTACCATCGCGATGTTTTTCTTAATATAGTAGGAGGAATAAAAAGTTCTGACCCAGCTATAGATCTTGCTGTAGTATTTGCTATTCTTTCTTCTACATTCGATAAACCAATTCCAAAAACAACTTGCTATGCAGGAGAAGTTGGACTAAACGGAGAAATTAGACCTGTACAAAAAATTGAACAACGACTCGGCGAAGCAGAAAAAATGGGTTTTAAAAAAATCATTATTTCCAAATATGGATTAAAAGGTATAAATTTGTCGAAATATAAAATAAAAATTGTAACCGTTGGCAATTTAATAGAATTTAATGAAAATATTTTCGAACCATAATTTATTCATTACTTTTATCTTATTACTTATTGTTCTTCATTCGTGTAAACCTCAACAATCAGCTCAAAGCTCCAGACGATTAAATTTAAGTTTTTTATATAATCCAAATATCCAAAACCTTAAAGCAAAAGTTGTTATTCATAATACCAATGATACTATTTCGACAGTTCATTGTAGTTTGCCATTACAACAACTTGTTTATATTCCAATGCAAGAAAACGAAGTAGCTACTGTTGTTGTTCATTATAAACTTTTTAAAACAAGCACCGGCTTAACTTTTAAAGATTCATCAACTTTTCAAAGAACCATTCTAAAACAAACAAACAAACAATTCGAATATTTTAAATTCGATGTTACTAATAAAGACACCGGAGTATTTATGCTCGATTTATATCTATTCGATAAAAACACATATTTAACATATCGCAATTATCTAACTATTGATAAAAATAAAAAATTTAACGATAATGACTTTTTATTTATAAATAAAAATGGAATCCCATATTTCGAAAAATGGTTAACAGATACTGATACTTTTGCAATATCTATAAGAGAAAATTTACCCAAAGAATGGAAGTTTTCGTGGTATCCAAATACTTTTAAACTTTGTTCACCACCATATAGTATTACTACACAAAAAGATTTTGCTTTGCCTTTGCCAGATAGCATTAGAACTATTTTAATATGCGATACATGTTATTTTACACTAAACAAAAGAAGCATTTTACATTTATACAGAGACACAATTGGAAACGGAAAAACTATTTTCAATTTTTCTAATGAATTCCCAAACATGGCACGTCCAAGTGAATTACTTCAACCCATACGATTGCTTACATCTCAAAAAGAATTTAACGAACTAAATATTTTGAAAGACAAAAAGGAAGCTGTTGATAAATTTTGGTTAACAACAAGTGGAAATATCGACAGAGCACGAGAAATAATCAGAGTTTTTTATAATAGAGTAATATTATCGAATCAATATTTTACAAGCTATACCGAAGGTTGGAAAACAGATAGAGGAATAATTTATATTATTTATGGATTGCCTACAACTATTTACAAGGCCCCACATATTGAACAATGGATTTACGGTACACCAGAAAGTTCAAAGGTTTTAGTATTTAATTTTATTAAAAAATATCACCCGTTTAGCAATAATCATTTTGTGTTGGAACGTAACGAAAGTTATAAAACTTCGTGGCTTCAGGCAGTTGATACATGGCGTAACGGAAGAATATTTTATATTTCAAACCAGAAATAATGAATAAACAATATATATACGGAG
>JBBIKO010000017.1:2447-3117 GCA_037445415.1 Bacteroidota bacterium | reverse complement strand
CAAGATCAATTATAGAAGCTATTAATAATCACATATTCATAGATAAAGTTTTTATACACCGTAATAAACAAAGTACACTGGTAAAGGATGTTATAAATCTCTGCAAAACAAATAAAATCCCATTTCAATTTGTGCCTGAAGAAAAATTTTTATCATTTAAAAACAAAAATCATCAGGGGTTAGTAGCAATATTGTCGCTAATTGAGTATCAATCGCTCGAAAATATTATTATTAATACATATCAAAATGGCGAGATGCCGTTAATTATTCTGCTCGATGGTATCTCCGATGTACGAAATTTTGGTGCTATTGCACGAACAGCTTTATCTGCTGGTGTTCATGCAATTGTTATAGAACATAAGCAACATGCACAAATAAACGAAGATGCAATTAAAACTTCTGCCGGAGCTTTATTACAAATTCCTGTATGCAGGGAAGAATCTTTTATTAAAACTGTGGAATTGTTACATGCACACGGATTAAACATTATTGCCTGCACCGAAAAAGCACATCAAACAATTTTCGAAACAAGATTACAAAATCCCGTTGCATTTATTTTAGGTAGCGAAGAAAAAGGTATTCACCCTTCCCTTTTAAAAGTTTCCGATTATTTAACCAAAATACCAATGTTAGGAAAAATTTCGTCGCTCAATGTATCTGTTGCTGCTGG
>JBBIKO010000017.1:0-2437 GCA_037445415.1 Bacteroidota bacterium | reverse complement strand
TATATGAATGTATTAGGCAAAGAAAATTCAACGATGCGAAAATATGAATAAATACAAAAATTATATCGAATCTTTCAAAAATTTGAATATCTTAGTAATTGGTGATGTAATGTTAGATCAGTACATCTGGGGAAAAGTAGAGCGTATATCGCCCGAAGCTCCTATACCAATAGTTTCAGTAACACGCAGAGAAGAACGTTTAGGAGGTGCTGCAAATGTTGCAATAAACATAAGGACATTAGGCTCAAACCCTATTATTGCATCAATTATAGGACAAGATATTAAAGGAAAACGTTTTAAAGAATTATGCCAAGAAAATAACATTGACATAAGCGGTATTTTAGAAACAAACAAGCGTCCTACTACTACAAAAACAAGAGTTATAGGTCATTCACAACATTTACTTCGTGTTGACGAAGAAACCGACCAACCAATTATTGAAGAAGAAACTACACTAACAAAACAAATATTAAAAATTATTGAAAACAATAAGATTGATGCTATTATTTTTGAAGATTACGACAAAGGTGTTATAACAGAAAATATTATAAATTTTACAATACAATTAGCTAATAACCTAAATATCCCTGTAACAGTAGACCCAAAACATAGGAATTTTTTAAATTATAAAAACTGTAGTTTATTTAAACCAAATTTAAAAGAGCTAGCAACTGGATTAAAAACAGAAATTGATAAAAATAATTTATTTTCGCAACTACACAATATGTGCTCTACTCTTATAGAAAAAAATGGACATAAAGCTATTATGGTAACTTTGTCCGAACAAGGTATTTTTATAACAAATAAAAACGAACATCATCATATACCAACACAAGTTCGCGATTTAGTAGATGTCTCTGGTGCTGGCGACACAGTTATCTCTGCCGCAACTTTATGCATGGCATCACAAATGTCGTTAAACGATATTGCTTTTGTATCAAATGTTGCAGCTGGAATTGTTTGCGAGAAAGTTGGTGTTGTTCCTATACACAAAAACGAACTTATAGAAAAATTAACTAAAATCCATTCAAATTCATAAAAAAAGGTGGTAATAACAACAGCCATCCAACAAAAATCAAGCAAACAATAAATAAGAATATCCATTTAAACCAAATTATATATGGTATTTTTGCCATAGATAAAGCCCCAAGTAACACACCACTTGTAGGAGTAATCATATTTGTAAATCCATCGCCAAATTGAAATGCAAGTACTGTAAGTTGTCGCGATATTCCAATTAAATCAGAAAATTGTGCCATAATAGGCATAGTTAAAGCAGCCTTCGCCGAGCCAGATGGTATGATAATGTTCAATCCATTCTGAAATATATACATTAAACTTATAGAAGTTATTTCTCCTGTACTTTTTAACGATAATGATATATGATATAAAATTGTATCAATAATTTTTCCGTCGTTCAACAAAACTATTATGCCGCCAGCTAAGCCAATAACCATAGCTGCCGACAATATATCTTTGGCTCCTTCTATAAATTCTTTTGCTGTCTCGTTGGTAGAAAAACCATAACTAATAGCCGTAATAATGCCTAATGCAAAAAATAATGCCGATATTTCTTTTATATACCAAGAATACCCCAATACACCCACAATAAGAATAAAAATTGTAGTAATTAGTAAATTTAATATGAAAAAGCGAACCGATTTTAATAATAAAACTAGCGAACTAGCAAAAAAGTATATCAATATGATCAACCAAAAGTTAGCTGTAATAAGTTTTTTCCCTATATTTAAAGTTGTTTCCGAAAAATTTATTGATACCCAAATACCAACTAATGTCAGAAGAGCAAAAACAATCCATACTTTTATAGTAGGTTTTATATGTGTAACAATTACATCAATGTTATGTTCGTTTCGCCAATAATTATCAAGTTCATACATAAGAGATCGCTCCGGATTTTTCTTTATTTTTTTTGCATACCATAACACAAAAACTATTGCAATAATGTTTATTACTACCCAACAAAATAAACGATATTCTATACCAGAGAATAATGGAATTTGAGCTATTCCCTGAGCAATACCAATTGTAAATGGATTCAAAAATGCAGAAGCAAAGCCAACATGAGCTGCAAGATATGTTATTGCGACACCAACTATCGAATCGTATCCCATTGAAATAGCAAGTGGAACAAATATTATAATAAATGCAATAGTTTCTTCACTCATTCCGAAAATTGCACCAAACAAGCTAAATACTAACATAATGAAAGTTAAAATAATATTGTCTGTCCCAATATAATTTAAAAATTTATTTTTGTTTACATGTCTTATTTTTTTAACTAATACCTGAATACCAGTATCTATAGCTTTTGTTTTGTTAATAATCCAAAAAGTTCCACCAATTATCAAAACAAAAACAATAATACCAGATTGATTAACAAAACCCTGATAAAACGAAGAAAATATTTGCCAAAATT
>JBBIKO010000016.1:7331-14861 GCA_037445415.1 Bacteroidota bacterium | reverse complement strand
ATATTACAGAAAAACAAACAACAATCCCTCACAGGCATGGAAAACAATTATTGCAACAGACAGCGATGGGAACGCTGGACAAATACTTGTTTCGCAGGGCGCAGGGAATACACCTGCTTGGCAAAATTTATCTCAATACACTTTTGGAACAAATAATCAGGGAGTATCTGGCACAACAGATGCATCAACAAGTTCAACAAGCTGGTCTGATATTCCTCAAATGAGCATTACATTTACCCCTGTACACAATGTTGTTTATGTTTTCTTTACAATTTCAGGTCACATTAATCCCTCATGGCCAAATCAATACGTTGATTACAGAATACTTAGAAATAATGTACAAGTTGGTGCAGGATGTACTATTGGCACCGACAGGTCTGATATAGGCGTTGTTACTTCTTGGGGAGGATCTTTAAGTATGGCCGTCCCGGTAACTATCGGTGCATCCACTAATATAAGAGTGCAATGGAGAACCGGTGGTAATGTAGTACGACAAGTTTTCAATAATGTATCAACTAATCCCGACTGGAGCCACAGAAGTTTAATTATAATTGATTAAATTATGAAAAAGTATAACCTAACTGTTATAACCTTTATTTACATTAACATTTTAGGACTGTATGGTCAGAATTTAGCCGAACATTATTTATCGTTTAAACCAGGAACCATTGTAAAAACACTTGACAACAAATGTGTTTTTAATTACTCCTATATAGCTACAACAAATAAACCATACGATATAGAAATGATTGGCGTCATTAAAGATAGTTTAGATTATTCTAATCCTCGATTATTTCCAAATCCTATTATTGAGAAAGGAGTTGCTTTGGTAAGGTTTAACAATAGTAACGGAATTATTAAAACAGGCGACCCAGTTACCTCATCCTCCGTTCCAGGCGAAGCAATGAAAGCCACCCAGTCTGGAATGATACTGGGCATTGCCCTTGAAGATGCCCCAGCAAATACTGGATTAATAAAAATAAGAGTAATGATACAATACCTAAAACAATAATTTCTTAAACTTTCATTTTTTATATCTATTTTTCATTTCAGTTTTTTCAAACTTAAAAATCATTACATTTGCAAAAAAATATTATGGATATTTTCGATAAAATTAAAAAACAAAAGGGTCCTCTTGGACAATATAAAGACATTGCTCATGGCTATTTTGCTTTTCCAAAACTTGAAGGCGAAATTGCCCCAAAAATGAAATTTGGCGGAAAAGAAGTACTCACATGGAGCTTAAACAATTATTTAGGTTTGGCAAATCATCCCGAAGTTCGCAAAACAGATGCCGAAGCATCTGCAAAATATGGCATGGCTTATCCTATGGGAGCAAGAATGATGTCGGGACACACTACACTTCACGAAGAATTAGAAAAAAAATTAGCAGCCTTCGAAAAAAAAGAAGACGCTTATCTCCTTAATTATGGTTATCAAGGGATGGTTAGCATTATTGACGCTTTAGTAAATCGTAACGATGTTATTGTGTACGACAGCGAAGCTCATGCTTGCATTTTAGATGGTGTAAGATTACACATGGGTAAACGCTTTGTATATCCGCACAATAATATTGAAAAATTGCGTCTTCAGTTAAAGCATGCACAAGGTGTTGTTGATAAAACAGGAGGCGGAATTCTTGTTATTACAGAAGGCGTATATGGAATGGCTGGTGATCTGGGGAAATTAAATGAAATTGTTGCTTTAAAAAAAGAATTTGATTTCCGATTGCTAGTTGACGATGCTCACGGTTTTGGAACAATGGGAAAAACAGGAGCTGGAGTTTCCGAACACTTTAATGTTATGGATGAAGTAGATGTATTTTTTGGAACTTTTGCCAAGGCAATGGCAGGAATAGGAGGTTTTGTTGCATCTACACACGAAGTTATAGACTATTTAAGATATAATATGCGTTCGCAAATATTTGCAAAATCGCTACCAATGCCAATGGTAGTAGGAGCACTTAAACGTCTTGAATTACTTCAAACCCAGCCACAATTTAAAGATAAACTTTGGGAAATAGTTAGAGCATTACAAAATGGCTTAAAAAGAAATGGCTTTAATATTGGAAATACTGAATCTCCTGTTACACCTGTGTTTTTAACAGGTACACCTATAGAAGCTACAAATATTGTTTATGAACTAAGAGAAAGATTCAATATTTTTTGCTCAATAGTTGTTTATCCAGTTGTTCCTAAAGATGTTATTATGCTACGCCTTATTCCAACTGCTGTTCACACAATAGAAGATGTAAACTACACTATCGAAGCATTTAGTGAAATACAAAAAGGTCTTAAATCAGGTAAATACAACAAAAATATAGCCCCTAATTTTACAATTAAATAATTATATTATTTTGAAACTACGACTATTAATTTACGTATAAGTGTTGTATTTTCTAACCTTACAAAAATGGAACTCATCGAAACATTTTCATTAGAAATTATTAAAGAACTTGAAAATAAATTTAAAAATGCTTGTTGTAACAAAACAGCCGAAGCTTATCTCGATTGCGCTCTATTAATAAAACATAAACTTAAACAATACAAAAATTTTTCTCAAAAAACAGCAACCAATGAAAAAAGTTAACGTCTTTAACAAAAACTTTATGAAATATTTTTTCATAAATATAATTCTCTTAGTTTCATTTAGTATTTTTGGGCAAAACATACAAATCGTTCCAAAAAAACAAATTAACGACACCAATATTAAAACTTTAAAATTAATAACCAATAAAGAAGAATTTGATAAGCATTTTAAAAATAGTGAATCATATAAAGAGCTTATGACTTATGTACAAATTCCAGGAACGAGTATATCTATAGCTCCACCTAAAAACTTTAAACTTACAGAATCAATTCGTGGTTTTGTACATTTAGCAACTACAACTTCTATTACGTGCTCCGAAATAAAAGGGTTTCATTTTACAACAGTAGTTAGTAATATTTCCCCAGAAACTCTTGCAAAACAAAATGCAGTTTTAAAAAACATTGAAGATGTTCAAACAAGTAGTGGAAACCCTGCAAAACTAATTACTCTTGGTTTTTCTCTTCCATCAAAAGATACTTCGAAAAAAGAAACCCCTTTCGAAAGAATTATGCTCTTTACAGGAGATTTGGAAAACACCATTTGGATTAGTGCAACATATCCCGAAGCAGTTAAACCATTTGTATTCGAAATAGTTAAAAAAAGTTTATTATCAGTAATTATTAATTAATTATGTTAAGAAAACTAATTATAACTCTACTATTCTTTCAATTAACAATAGAATATTGTAAAGCTCAAACATATACTATTACACACGATGTATTATGGCACACTGAAAATCAAAATATGTGGGGTCCAAACGGAAGTCCATTTAATATAGATTTCTCTTATGAATTATTTAATGTACAATTCGATAGTTCATTATCTTTTGGGTTTATAGAAGACATCCCTATAATAGGAGATGTTGGAGCGATGTTTAATTTAGATTTACATTTATTACTTGCTTCTGAATTTGGTATGCATGGATGGACCACTGGATGGATTGATGTTGACTATCCTGTTCAAATTACTTACGAAATACCTAATAACTATACATTCAACCCGGGTGAAATAGTTACAATTAAAACAGATTACGAGGTTTTACCAGGATGGGAACTTTATAGTCAATTCCCTCAAGCTGGTGTAGTTTATTTAGATTTAGAATACGGTTTCGGAATAAATTTAAATGCAGATGTTTGTTTAGGTGGATGCACTAATATAAATATTATAAACATAAATGTTCCAGACGATTCGATTGCAATTTTTTATCTTAATGGACAAACTGGTGAATACGCTTATCCATGTTATAACCCAAATAATTTTCCTCCTTTCTCAATTTGTACAGGTGATATACTTCCAATAACATTTAACAATCTCTTTGGAATAGGATTAAGCGGATGGATTACTTTACCTTTCATTCCCACTACAGATTGGTTGAATACAGATGATCCTTGTCATCAAATTCTTGGTGCAAATGGAGATAGTACTTATGCTTATATAGAACTTGATATTATTCAATTTTTATCTTTTTTAGCTGGATTTATTCCTCCTCCACAAGGACCTGCAATACAACAATTTTTACAAATGCTTAATGGAACATATAGTTTTAGTATTATTACTATTGAATATAATCTTCTTTCAGCATATTTAACAATGACTAATACATTACAGCAAGATTTAACATTTACTCCTACTGTTAGAACAATTTTTACTTTCCCAACACCAGTCGAATATTGGGTAGAAAATCCTAATAACGGGAATCAAATTGTAGATCAGGGTATCTCTGATAGTATTTCTTTTCCAACATGCATGAATTTTAAATACAGGTATCCTTGTTTTGGTTGGCCTCAAATGCCAATTGGGTCAGCAGCACATTTAGATAATAGTTTTAATAATCATGTATGGGACAGCATGGCATTTAGCTTTATTATACAAGCATTACAATTTACTATTATAATAGATTTACCATTTAAAAATGAAATTGTTATTCCAGAATTTTGTCTTCCACTTCCAGTAGAAAATAAATCAAATGATCAAATTATTGTTGAAGAAATTTGTACTCCTGTAATAACTGGCGAAGAATTTGCTGAATTAAAACAACTACTTGATAGCACTGGAACAGGAAATACTTATGATGATGGAGGAACAGATCCACCTCAAATATTAGATTGGACATTCACAATAGGTCCTCTAATAGATATTTCTTTACCTCTTGGTTATATTCCTCTCACCTGGTACAATAATACTTGGGAATTAGGCGGCTTTAATGAAGATACTATATTCCCAGGTTTTGTAATGATACCAAATCCTGAATTTCAAATTGCATCTATAACTCAAACAAACAATGTTTGTGCTGGCGATAGTATTGGAACTATAACTATAACTATTGTTAATGGTACACCCCCATACACATATACGTGGTCCCACGGTATTACAGTTACAACAAATAATACTTTTAATACAGTAACTAATTTATTAAGCGGAACATATTATGTTACTGTAAGTGATGTTAATGGATGTTCGTATGTTACCCAAGTTACTATTATTGAAACAAATCCACCTATAAATATAACTCTTATCCCTGTTCATGTGTTATGTCACGGACAAAGTACTGGGATAATATATTCACAAGTAACAGGTGGAACACCTCCTTATACTTATCAATGGATACCTATTGGAGGTAATGGACCAAACGCAACAAATCTTCCTGCTGGAACTTATACACTTTCTGTCGTTGATGCCGTAGGATGTCCAAAAGTTGATAGCGTTACCATTACAGAACCATCTACTTATGTTTCAGTTGTTGTTGACTCTGTTCAACATATCTTATGTTATGGAGGAACAAATGGATACATTGCAATAACAGCAAGCAACGGCACACCACCATATACTTATTTTTGGTCAAATGGTTCTACACAACAAGATATTGTTAATATTCCAGCAGGAACATATACTGTTACAGTAACAGATGCAAATGGTTGTACTATTACAATTACAGAAACTGTTAACGAACCACCATTGTTAGCAGGATTTATTATGCCTACTAACGTAACTTGCTATGGCTTATCTAATGGTAGTGCAAATTTAATTGTAGCTGGAGGAACCCCACCATACACTTATATATGGAATACAGGACAAACAGCAGAAGATTTGTTCAATATTCCAACAGGAACTTATTCAGTAACTATAACAGATGCTAATGGTTGTGTTGCTTATGCAAATACATTTGTTAATCAACCATTCGCACCATTAACAGCAACTTACGAAGTAAATGACGTTTTATGTCATGGATTTCATACAGGAATAATAAATTTAACTCCTAATGGAGGTACACCACCTTACAGTTATTTATGGAATAATGGTCAAACAACACAAGATTTAAATGAATTGCCTGCAGGAAATTACTCCGTAACTATTACTGATTTTAACGGATGTACAGAAACATATCAAATAAACATCAATGAACCATCTAGTTATGTTAATATAGAATTACAAGTTACAGATGTAAGATGTTTCGGTGAAATTAACGGAGCTATAAACTTAACAATAAACGGAGGAACACCTCCTTATCATATACTTTGGAGTAATGGAGCTTCTACAGAAGATATAAATTATTTATCATCTGGTATATATTTTGTTACAGTTACTGACAATAATGGTTGTTTTATTACAGATTCTGCTCTAGTAAGAGAACCTCAAAAATTATTTGCTTCAGTAACACAAAATATTGTTATTTGTATTAACGATACAGCTCAAATTTTTGTATCTGTCACTGGTGGAACTCCTGGATACTCATTTACTTGGAATACAGGTTCAACAGACGATAATATTATTGTTTCTCCTATAACTAATACAAACTATTCTGTAACTGTTGCAGATACAAGAGGTTGTATTTCAATTACTTCAACAACAGTGCAAGTAAGACCTCCACTTATTGCACAAATTGTTATTAACGATTCTACATTATGTAATGGTGAACCTCTAATTTTTAGTGGTACTATTAATGGTGGTAATGGTAACTATATAATTACACTTAACGATACTATGCTAATTACTTTACCTTATACAATGTATCCTGATATTTCATCTGGTTATCAAATAAAAATTGAAGATGATTGCAATACACCTCCTTTATATTTTAATTTCTTTGTACAAGTAATACCTTCGCCACCAAATAATATTCAAGCACATCCAATTTCGGGTTGCGAACCTTTACTTGTTCAATTTTATGAAACATCACCTGATGAAAGTCAAACATATATTTGGAATTTTGGTAATCCAAATTCATCAAACTACAGTTATTTAAAAAATCCAACACATCTATTCAAATTCCCTGGAAATTACACTATTAGTTTAACTACAATAAATAGTTATGGATGTAAAACTCAACAAATAATTCCAAATTTAATTCAAGTTTATCCTATGCCAGAATCAAAATTTATCACTGATCCACTTAATATAAATATGCTTAATACAAATGTGCATTTCGTAAATTTATCAACTGGAGCAACAAGTTATTATTGGAATTTTGGTGATGGTGATTCTTCTTCACTTGAAAATCCATATCATTTATATCCACCTATTCCATCTGAATATAATGTTTATCTTGTAGCAATTAGTCAAAATGGATGTAAAGATACTTCGTGGCAAATAATTCGAGTAACAAGTGATTATACTTTTTACGCACCTACGGCATTTAGTCCTGATAATGATGGTAAAAATGAAGTTTGGCGAGTATATGCAACTAATATTAATTTTAATACATTTAATTTAATTATATATAATAGATGGGGTGAAATAATTTTTGAAACAAAAGATATAGATAAAACTTGGGATGGAAGAATAAAAGATGGAAAAGAGATTGTTCCAACTGGTACTTATACTTGGATGGCTACATTTAAAGATAATAATAATGTTACAAGAATAAAAACAGGATCTGTAACAATAATTTATTAAGAATAATTTGTTTGTTTTAAAATTTCTTACTTAACTTTGTAACAATTA
>JBBIKO010000016.1:0-7321 GCA_037445415.1 Bacteroidota bacterium | reverse complement strand
TCAAAAAAAATAATATGAAATTTTACATCATAATTATTATATTTTACTTTTTCTTTTTTAAAATAACATTTGCCCAAAATCAACGTCCCGAAATTCCCGATTCAGCATTTAAAGATATGGGAGTTTCTGTTTCGCCATCTAGTATTTACCTTAATATAAAACCAGGAAGTACTGCTACAAAAGAAATAAAAGTTCAAAACGATACAAAAAAAGCACATAAATTTAATGTTGGTTTTAATGATTTTGAAATGAATACCAAAGGGAAACCTGTTTCTCCTCAAGCTCCTAATTGTAAATACTGTTTGTCAAAATATATTAGTGCTGCGCCTTCATTTTTTGAGTTAAAACCTGGCGAAGAAGTTAAAATAAAGTTAGTAGTTTCAATTCCCGATAGCTCACATTTGTACAAAGCTATGTGGACTATAGTAACTATAGATCAGGTTGTAGATAGACCTCCATTAGATTTAGAACCACGTCCAAATCGTTTAGGAATGGGAATTTTGCCATCAATAGGTTTTGGAGTATATGTATATCAAAACCCACCAAATGTTAAAATAAATAAAGTTAATATTGAACGTTTTCAATTTGTAGAAAAGGATGGAAAAAAATATTTTGAATTAAAAGTAAAAAATTCTGGTGATGGAATAAGTTATTGTAATTCATACATTTCTCTAACAAACTTAAATACAGGAGAGCAAAAAAAGGTAAATGTAAAACGATTTACTATTTTACCCGAATTTATTCGAGATTTTAAAATAGATTTACCAAATGACTTACTTCTTGGTAAATACACAGCAGTAGGAGTTGTTGATTTCGGTGATGCAAATGAAATAATTGCAGCACAAGCAGACTTTGAAATAAACTAATTGAAACTTTTAATTTAAAACTTATGTATAAAAGCATAAAAATAACCCTAAAACTAAATGTTATAAATAGAGAAATTGAACATTTTTTCTTCTGTACCACATTCAAGGAATATGTTACAGAAAGCGTTCAGCTCCGCATGGTAGAGCTTTAAAAATTTTACTTTATTAAATTTATGTCTAACTAAATTTTTAATCTATGAAAAAAGTTTTTAGTTTATTTGTAGGCATGTTCCTACTTTATGGCTTAACATTCGGTCAATTAATTGATGAAAAGAATGTAACTATTACAATGGATTTGCAACCAGTTTTGCAACTCCACATGACAACAACTGATCAAATTGATTTCGTTTTCGACGAAATTAAGGATTATTATGCTGGTATCATTAAGTATTCAGCAACCATTTTAAAAGTATCTTCATCTGTTTCATGGGATTTATATGCTGTAGGCACATCACAAAATGGAACTTTTTGGGATCAACAAATTAGTTACAGTACAGGTGGAGGTGCAAACTCCATTCCTAACATTCCGTTAAGTGCTTTAGAATTACGCCAGTATGAACCAAATCAATACGATCCATCTGCAACAGGAGCTCAAACTGATTATAGTTTTCCGTTTGCACCTGCTCAAACTGGAGCTGTTGGAATAAATTCTATTTGGTATAGCGCAACACCATACACAGCACCTGCAGTTGATCAAAAATACATTCAGGGTCAATCTGGAACTAATATTGGCGAAGGAGCACCTGGTGGTAGCTATTTAACAGCCGTTGCTTTACCTGGTACGTTTAGCGATTATTACTTTACAATTGATTATCGTATCTTACCAAGTCTTCCCGCAATTTTCCCCAATGCAGGTCTAAACGATGGAACCGCTGAAGATATTGTTACACTTAATGGTGCTGGTACTTATGCAGAGCCAGGTATTTACACAATGAATGTTAAATACATCCTTTTAGAAGATCAATAGTAGATTTAAATTAAGGGGTAGCTTATATCTGCTATCCCTTAATTTTTTAAATATGAGAAATTTTAAACTTATATATATAATCTATTTTAATGTTTTATATTATCTTGGTTTTTCTCAATCTCCTTGTTTAAATCCTATTACTGCAAATTGTTCCGACGCAATAGCAGGAACAAGTAGATTTTATATGTCAACACCTAGCAATATTGACTATGTTTTTAGCGATATAAATAAATATGTAAATGGTATTACTTATAGCGGAGCCACTCAACTTCGATTAAGAATTGATGAAATTAACCCAGGTTCATGTAAATGGCGTTTATTGATGTACATTGATAATAATAATTATTTACCATCTAATCAGTGGGAGGTTTTAAATACTTACGGAAGTTCTGGAAATATTCCTGAACTTGATTTAATTCAAGTAAAAGTTTACAATGGATGTGGTACACCTGTTAATAGTGGCGTATATCAAATTTTTGCGGGAAGCAATCAATACGATATTTTAGATATAATACCTGTTTTACCAAATATAAACCCTGCTGGAACATGTGATGGGACTAATCCAACAAACGGTGCAGGAAGTTTTTTAACTAACTATAACGAATATAATTTTACAATTGATTATAGAATAATTCCAGGCTTTACACATAGACCAGGAACTTATCAAATAAATATTAAATTTTGTTTAGTCGAAATTCCTTAAAAAATTGAATCTCATTTATATAAATATTATCATAATTTTAATTATTACAATAAATAAGCTATTTGCTCAGGAATATCAAGAACAATTAAATCAACAAAACATTAACCAAGAACAAGCAAAAAACAAAATTACTACACGTTTCGCTAAACAGGTAGTAGAATTTCAAAAGGGAGAAATCATTGCAAATGTATTTATTGTAACAAATAATTTATCTGAAAAACAAAAATTTTATATAAATTTTACAATTCCCAATGAATGGAAGGTAATTGCAAAAAATCATAAATTATATGAACTTGAACCAGGCGATAGTGTTATTGTACCCGTTCATATTGTTCCTAAAGAAAAATTTAAAGGAAACATACGTTTAATGTTTTATGCCTTTTTAATTGATGAAAAAGGTAAAACCATAGGAATAAATTATTTTTTTGGTGTTTTAGAAAGAAACATAAAATGGACTTTAACTGTACCTGAAAAGAAGTACTACATTCCAAATAATGTTAATTATGTTCCATTTAGTATTGGAATAATAAACGAATCTACCGACGATCAAGATATTTTTTTATCATCGAGTAGTCTAAATAAAAATGTGCAAATAAAAGACTCTTCAAATTCTAAAGATATTAAGTTCCCGTTAACATTTACTTTACCAGCATTTGCCGATACTCAATTTTACTTTACATTTAATAAATATAAAGAGCCACGAAATTTTCGTTTATTAGATTTGGAAGATTACCGTCCATATTCTACTGGAGAGGCAAAAAAATACAAAATACATTTTAACAGTTTGTCGCCTAACCCAGCTGAGAACGAAAAATATAAATCAAGTAACTCTATTGATTTTATACAATTATCTGATAAATGGGAAGTTAATCGTTACAACTCACTTACTATTCCGCTGATTTTAGATGCAAATATCTTTAACATCTTAGGGGACCAACCAATGATGTCTCTTAATTTGCGAGGTGATATGTTTTTAAAAGACAGTTCTCTTCTAATATATCAAACGCAAATAACATATTTTTCAAATTATTTTACAACCATCCCTTATGAAAATGCTGTTTTTTCGCTTGCATATTATCATAAAAAATTTTACACAACTTTTGGTTATATAAACAGTGGATTACTTGGTACATATCAGAATGGGAAAGGAATAAAAGGCGAATATTATATAAAAAGAAATCACCGCATAGGTGCATTTTATGTGGCTTCGCCAGAATTATTTAAAATAATGCCAAAAATTTATAGTTATGGTTTAACGCACAATTTTGAAAACAAAATAATTAAAACAGCAACAATTATCGGACAAAATATTAATCAACAAAACAATACTACTTTAAACGCAGCAAACACTAATATCACTATTAAAGCAATAAAAAATCACACTTTGGGTTTTCGTTTAGGAGGAATATATAGTATTAAAAAAGAAGATACAATAACTACATCTAAAACAAGTTATATGTTAGGAATACACTACTCAGGAGCACCATTAAAAAATATTTGGAATATTCATTTAAATGGAAATTATACATCGCCTAACTTTGGAGTTTTTAATTACGAAAGAATTACTGCAAATATATTTAACAAGGTTATAATTAAAAAGAACTATCAGTTTCAATTACAAAACAACTTTTATCGTTACAATACAATGTATTCAAATATATTATACACTAACTATCAATTAAACAACCAATTGAATTTTTCTAAAACTAATAAAACTAATTTGTTTTATAATCCACATTTATTTTATTATGTTTCAAGAGTTCTTAACTTCGATGTTCATTCAAGGGGTTTAGGGTTAAATGTAAGTAATTATCAACTTGAGAATAACATTCGATACTTCTTTAATTTTAGAAGTGGTTACAACAGAGCCATAGATTCTCTTAATAAAGATTTCTTTTTTACACAATCTGCACTTTTTATTCAAGTAAGAACATTGTCTTTTATGATTAGATACACATTAGGTAATTTAAACTTTTCGAAACAATCGTTTTTTTTACAAAACAATAAAAATCCGCAATTACTTGGAATAACAAGCAGATATCAACATCAATTTAAAAAGCCTTCTTTCGTTTATCAGCAATTAGTGAGTTATTCGTATAATACTCTAACCGGCAATCAAATTAATTTTACTCCTGAATTTTTATTCTTTTCAAGAACTGGATGGCGATTTAGAATTTTTACTGAAATAAATTTTTCAAAAGACAATCGCTATCGTTTACCTGATAATTATTCATACATTCACAATCCAGAAATAGAAATAAAAGAACCAGAATGGAATCAGAATATTTATCTTGGAATGGGAATAAAAAAGGAATTTGGAATCCCCATTCCATTTGTTAAACCTACACATGCTACCATTACTTTCAAAGTATTTTATGATGTTAACGGTAATGGTATAAGAGAATCGAACGAAACTTTTCTTGAAAATGTTGTAATTAGAGTAAATTCATGGGAATTAATTACAAATGAAAAGGGAACTTGTCAACTTGTAAATGTTCCTATTGGGTTATATCCAATTACGGCATTTTCAATTGTTGATTTACAAGGATGGTTTCCAAACATAAACGACACTATAAATATTAACAAAAACAAGGAATTTGGTATTCCTTTTACTCGTGGTGTAAAAATAACGGGTAAAGTTTTTATACAACGAGATCCAAATTCTCCAACATCCGATATAAAATTAGATATTTCACGAATAAAAATTGTAGCAAGCAATCATAAAACATATACCGCATTAACCAATAAAAATGGTTATTATGAGCTTTATTTACCTGCCGGAAAATATACTCTTAGCATGGACGAAAGTATATTAAATAATCGCTTTCAGCTTATGCAAAATCATTTTGAGCTTAATATTGATGATAAATTCGATAATTTGTTCATACCTTTTTACATTATTGAAAAAGATCGAAAAATTAGAGTAATTCGTTTTGACAATCAGGGTAATGTTATAGAAGATTAGTTGAAATATTTTATTTTACAGTAATAATCATACCTTTTTCGTGCGCATTAAATTCAGGAGCATACATACATTGAATAGTTGCAATACCCGTCGAAAACTTACCTTTTTGCGAAATTCGCAAGGGATATTCAATAACATATTTTCCCCTATTCATACGGTCAATAAAAATATTATACGACGCATCTTTTACTTCAGAATAAAATCCTAAACCATCTCTATAATGATAACCTGAAAGAACTTGTATTGGTTCGAACGATGATGGTCGCATATCTTTAATGTGAACAAATTCGATATTTCTATCGCATTCGAAAATAAGTTTTACAACAACAATATCGCCTGTCTTAAGAAGCGAATTCTGATTTATTGGCTCAAGTATTTTCCCCGAAGAAGTTAATTTTTCGAGATAATACTCTCTTTTTATAGACATATAATTGCTACTATATGAAGATATCTTATCTAAATTCTCAAAATATTGCCAGTGAATTGCACCCCACGAAATGCTTTCACCTTTGTTTTGTATTTGTATATCGCTGTGAGACGGTTTAATATCTTTCGGAATTAATTTTGTTTTGACGTATCCAGTTGCTTGTTCAATGTTTTCTTTACTTACATTTAAAGGCTTTTCTCCCCATATAATGTTTGCGTCGAAAGTTGTTGTTAAATCAGTTTTTCCATTAAATAACAAAGCATATATAGCATCTGCAGTAGCAACAGTTGTTCCCCATTTTTGAGTTTGTTTTTGTAACAACAACCACAACTTCAATTCGTTTACTGTTTCTATATTGTTTGTTATTTCATAAAAAGCATTGATAAGTAAAGAATGCGCTTCAATACTGGCTTCGTTCCAGTAAACACCACGACGACTAATACTTTTCCAGTACATTCCTTGTTCTTCATTAATAACACATCGTTCATTAAGTGAACGAATTATTTCCTGAGCCAAAACTTTATCATTATTTCTGAATACAACTAAAGCAATCATCCCTTGTAAATATTCGTTTTGATCAATCCAAGTTTTAACTGCCTGGTTATAATAAAAACGAAATGCTTCCGATTGTATAAATTGTTTGTTTTTATTTAAGTAAAAGCTACGAGCATAAAGATATTGAATATATAATGGACTAGGAACGTATTTCTCTAATTCATCTTTTTTGGGATGAGAACCCATTCGTCTGTAATCTTTTTCAACTTCTTTGTCAATGTATTGAATTGCTTTATCCATTGCTTGTGTTAAACGAGTATCTATGTTGTATGCTTTCTCTAAACGACCATTAGAAGCAATTATGTATTGAGTTATATATCTGTTTCCAGGCATTCCAGGGAACCAACCCCAAGCACCGTTAGGATACTGATTTTTCAATAATTTTTCTGCAGCTTTATTTAATTCTTTCTGAATATTTTTTTCTATAAAATATTTTGCAATATTCATTCGTTGTTCCTGTTCATTAAGGCTTTCCTGTATCCATGGTGTTTCTACAAGTGTGTTGTTTTTTAAATCCTCGTTTTTTGCTAACGGAGAAAGTAAGGATTTATTTATGGTATCTTTTAACCAATTATCGAATACTTGTTTAAAATTTTGAACCGAACTTACAATATATCTCGATAACATTCCAGCATAATATCTATTAAACAATTGCTCGTTGCACTCGTAAGGAAATTCTTTTAAGTAAGGAATAGCCATAATGGCATACCATATTGGGTTTGCTGTATATTCGAGAGTTAAAGAATGAGCAGATATTGTTTTACTTTCTAATGTTTCTTTTAATCTTTTAAATTCTACATTTTTGTTTTGTTTCCCTCTTACGTAAAAAGGTAGTGAT
>JBBIKO010000015.1:11943-14911 GCA_037445415.1 Bacteroidota bacterium | reverse complement strand
CAAAATCCTACAAGTATTTTTTTTCAAAAGACGATAGATAAAATTTTTTTTAAATTCCAAATATTTCCAACATCAATAAAAAGTGCAGGTTCGATCACCCATAATAATTTAAAACGGTATTCGATGTTTCCCTCTAATTTGATATCACCTGTTTGATTAAAAACATTTCCATAAATAGTATCGGCAGTAATGCCTGGTCCTAAACTACGGACAGTCCATGCTCTAATACTATTTGCACCTCCTGAAAAATAGCGTTTATTAAAAGGCAACACTGTAGAATTACCATAAGGGTAGCCAAAACCTCCGTAAAAACGATATAAAAGTTTGGTCGTTTTTGTAATAAATTTATAATAACGATAATCTAAATCTGCTTTTACAAATTGAGAAAAAGGAACATTTAATATTTGGAAATTACTATCAGCACTTAACTTCCCCCATTTATTATAAATTAAATATAGTAAGCTTCCCGATGTTTCTAGTTTTCCTCTAATGTGAACCGAGTTTTGTTTTTGTCTGCCAACTTTATTGTTATTAAATATAAACCCGTATGATGTTATAGTTTCCATGTGATTTTCAAAGCTATTTTCTAAAAATGTTCCTCTTATTAATTTTTTAAATCGCCATGATATAAATGGAATTTTTACATAATTTATTTCAACAGGATTGACAATATGTCTTAAATATTTGTTACCACTCCATTCGTAGCCATAAACTAATGTTGTAATAGTACGCGAATAATCTGGTCGTTGCTGATAATTGTACAATGCTTGAATTTGTGTTGAAGGATTTTTTTGTTTAACAAATTGTTCCGAAACTAATGGAAAAATAAAAGTTGGAAATTTTAACCGAAAATTTGTACCATATTCTACAGCGTTAAAAGGTAAATATTCTTGAATTTGTTGATCGTTTTGTTGAACGACAGCAGTTTGCCTTTCAATAGAACCAGATATTCCTATATGTAAATTTTGGCATCCTCCAAATAAATTACGATTTGTGTATAAAATATTACCTGCAATACCAAGATTGCCTGAAGAATTAGTCCCTTCAACATCAACTTGATAAGTATGTCGAAGCAGTGGATTTAATTGAATTAGTGCATTTAATTTATAAGGATTGGTTGAGTTTACGAATTGAATATTTACTAATTTAAAATTATTGAGCGACATAAATTTATCGTATGTAATTTGTACATCGGAATGATTGTAATAATCGTTAGGTTTAATAAAATTCATTCTATTTATTAGATTGTAATTATAAACCGATTTACATGTTCCAATTAAATATATATTTTTATAAGATACCGTATCGAGTAATGAGAAATATTCTTTTCTATTTTGAATAGCAAGCTTTGGGTTGTAATTATAAAAAATATATACGCTATCAATTTTGAACATTTTAAAAGGGTTTTCGGTTATAATACTCTCATTTGCTTTTATTTTCTGGTTTGAAATATTAACATTTAACCACACTTTATAATTACCAACCGAAGTATCAATTTCATATTGTATAAAATCTTTTGTAAAATAGTAAAAACCTTTGTTTTTCAATTGTTCTGTAATACGAACTCTTTCTTGTTGAAGTAAGTCTTCGTCTAAGATTATCGAAGTTTTTATCAAACTATTATAAGAAATTTCTTTTACGAAATCTCTTAATATAGGGTCTTCAATTTGCCAATTTATTGAATCTATGATGTATGGCTTACCTGTTTTGATGTAGTAATTTACCTTGGCATTATTGTTTTTGTTTTTTATTATACTATCGGAAATTGTTGAATAGTAGTATCCTTTTGTTTGCAAATAAATTCCTATTTGCTGTTTAGAGCGTCTGATTAAATATTCGTTTAATAAAACGGGTGGTTCTCCTATTATTTCTCCAAGTTTCTTTTTCCATGGCCTTTCTTTACCAATTTTTGAAAGATTATAAACATAAAGGTGAAATGGTATAAGCCATAAAATTTTTCTGTTTGTTTTTGTTTGAATATACGATTCAATTTCGTATTTTGGAATACTTTTGTTGTCAATAAATATTATATTTTTTTTTAATAAAAACTCTCCTTCTGGAACAAATCGTGTTGAATAGCAACTACTTAAAAGTAATAATAATAAACCTAATACAAGCTTATTGTTCTGAAAAACCATTCATTTAATTATATAATGAGATTATTGTTTCGGAAGTAATCTCATTAGCTCGTATCCTTTTTCGGTATAAGACTGACCTATGCTTACAGTATCGTTAGAAATAAAAGTATTTTGCACTAGGTTATCAACGAGTCTTTCTGATACAATTTTTTTGTTTCTTAATTCGCGAAGCTCCCAAATTTGAGCATTTTCGCCATTTGCATACTTTAATTCGTTTGTGTAACGAGATGAAGTATAAGTGTTTGAGATTGTAACACCATCTTCGTTAACTTTTCTTATGGTATGTACTGTTAAAACGTCGGTATTATAGGATTCGTAAATAAAAGAAATACGTTCTTTATTTTTATATTTATTAACTCCATTTTTTTCAACATTGCTTAAAAAATTCCATGTTCCCGTAGCACGATCAGTAAATGTTTGAACTTTCTTATCGTATGTGGTTACATTTGTATTTTCGTCTACTGTAATTTTTTCAATTACTAATTCGTAATTCAATAAATATTTCATTTTACTGTTTTTATCGAAATTATATTCTGATTCTTTGAGAACTCCGTAAATAGTAATTGTTGTGTCATGTGGTGTGTCTATCGAATCAACAGTTAGTGTTATTCTGTCGCCTTTAACAACAAACTTTCTATTGGCTTTATAACTATTCTGAAACTTCTGAAAAAGCTGACTTTCGAAATAATCAACTTTCCAATCGCCTGTAATTCTAGCCTTTCTTGATAATAGTGAAAAGAAAGGATCATCATCTCCTCGCTTACAACCACTAACTACTGATAAAATTGTCAAAGCAACAAACAAAATGATTATGCTTTTTTTATGTTTCA
>JBBIKO010000015.1:0-11933 GCA_037445415.1 Bacteroidota bacterium | reverse complement strand
ATTAAATATTTGATATTCAACAAATTTATAAAATAATTGTTATTATTTAAAGTTTTGTAAAATTATTTAATTATTTTATATTCACAAAATTTCTTAAAAAAAAATGTTAGTTTTTGTATAAAAATGTTAATAACTTGTTAATAAAATTTGTAACAATTTGTATTTTAATTGATTATTATTCAACAAAAAAATAAAAAAAGCTGGATTATCCAGCCTTATTTATTTAATTAAAATGAAATTTTTATTGTATTGGCTATTTTGAAACTTTAAATAATGTTTTAATTTGTTTTTCGTACTCTTCTTTTGGATGAGCACCTATTAACATTTGGGGTTCTCCATTTACTGGAATAAAAAGAATAGCAGGAATGCTTCGAATGGTAAAAACTTGTGATAGTTCTTGCTCTTTGTCAGTATTTACTTTGTACACAAGCAATTTCCCTTTATATTCTTTGCTAATAGCCTCGAGGTGGGGTGCAATCATTTTACAAGGGCGACACCAATCGGCATAAAAATCTATTATTATTGGTAATTTGCCTTTGTAACTCCATGTTTTCGATTTTGTATAATCGAAAATTTTTTGTTTAAAAGATGTGGCTGTTAAATGTTCTATACTGCTACTAACATTGGAATTTTTAGTTTGTGATAATAGCACAAAAGGAACAAACAATAAAATAAATAAACTTGTAACTTTCATAACGCAATTAATATTTTGAGATAATTATAGGTCGTTTAACATTTAATACTTCGTCTATTGCTTTAATAAAAGTTTCTTTTGGCAGTGCACCCATTGCCATTTGAGGTTGGCCTTCTTTGGGAATAAATAATAATGATGGAATACTACGTATGCCAAATACCATTGCTAATTCTTGTTCTGCTTCAGTATCTACTTTATATATATCAACTTTTCCATCGTATTCTTTTGACAGCTCTTCTAAAATTGGGGCTACCATCTTACAAGGTGCACACCAATCGGCATAAAAGTCAATTATACAAGGTTTATCACCTAAATATTTCCATTCCTTATTTTGTTCATAATTGAACACTTTTTCTTTAAAATCTTGAGTTGTTAATTTTTTTACCATAGACTATTTAAATTTTTTACAAAATTAGTTCAAATTTTTTAATCTACATATCAAAATATGTGCATATTTACAGTTTTAATATTGTATTTTATTTTTTTTAACATTCTAAGTAAATTTGTCACGAAAACATGAAATTAGTTTTAAAAGATAGAATTTTTGATATAATAAGCGAAATTGCTTATATACAAGATATAGAGACTTATGTTGTTGGGGGTTACGTACGCGATTTTTTACTTAAAAAAAAATCGAAAGATATTGATATTTTAGTTATTGGTGATGGTATTTTTCTTGCTGAGCAAGTTGCTAAAGTTTTGGCTGTTTCTAAAATAACCATTTTTAAAAATTATGGCACAGTTCAAATAAAGTATCGTGATTACGATATTGAATTTGTAGGAGCAAGAAAAGAAAGTTATCAAAAACATTCGAGAAATCCCATTGTAACTCCAGGAACATTCGAAGATGACATTTACCGTCGCGATTTTTCTATAAATGCTATTACTGTGTCTTTAAATAAAAAAAATTTTGGCGATATTATTGATATTTGTAATGGTATAGAAGATTTAAAAAAGAAAATAATAAGAACAACATCTAATCCTGAAATTACTTTTTCAGACGATCCTTTAAGAATGCTAAGAGCAATAAGGTTTGCATCTCAACTTCATTTTGATATAGAAGACGAGACGTACAAAGGGATTAGAACAAATGCACATAGAATAACTATTGTTTCTAAAGAGCGAATAGTTGAAGAATTAAATAAAATTTTATTGTCAGAAATTCCTTCAATTGGGTTTAAACTTTTGGACAAAACAGAACTGCTTAATTTAATAATTCCGGAACTAACTCAATTAAAAGGTATTGATAAAACAGAAGGGAAAAGCCATAAAGATAATTTTTATCATACATTACAAGTTGTAGATCAGTTAAGAAAAAAAAACAATAATATATGGTTACTTTGGGCAGGTTTACTTCACGATATAGGTAAGTATCCAACAAAAAAATTTGTGCAATCTGTTGGATGGACTTTTCACGGACACGAAGTAGTTGGGGCAAAAATGGTTGAAAAAATTTTTAAACGATTGAGCTTGCCATTGAACGAAAATTTGCTCTTTGTGAAAAAATTGGTTCAACTACATCTAAGACCTATAGCCTTAGTAAGCGAACATATTACCGATTCGGCTATTAGAAGGTTAATTTTTGAAGCTGGTAATGATTTAGAACAATTACTTATTCTGGCAGAAGCTGATATTACATCCAAAAACGAGCAAAAAGTCAGATTATATTTAAAAAACTTAAAAAAGTTAAAAGAAAAAATAGAAGAAATAGAAACAAAAGATAATATTCGAAATTTTCAGCCACCAATTAGTGGTGAAGAAATTATGAGATGGTTTAATTTGCGTCCTTGTAAACTTATTGGAGATTTAAAATGCGAAATAAAAGAAGCAATTTTAGATGGTAGAATACCAAATGATCGCAATGCAGCTATACAATTTTTAAAACAAATTGCACAAGAGAAAGGTTTAGAAGCAAATATTGAAGAATAGTGTTTATTTTCCCCTTCCTTGAAAAATTATTTTTATCGTGTAGATGAGTATTTTAAAATCTACATAAAGGGACATATTTTCTATATATATCAAATCGTATTTTAATCGTTCTATCATTTGTTCAACATTTTCAGCATATCCATATTTTACTTGTCCCCACGAGGTTATTCCAGGTCTTACTTTTTGTAAATGAAGATAATGAGGTGCTTTCTTCATTATATGATCAATAAAATATTGTCGTTCTGGTCTAGGACCAACTAAAGACATATCTCCTTTTAGAACATTAAAAAATTGTGGTGTTTCATCAAGTCTTATTTTACGCATAAAAAGTCCAAATGGTGTTATTCGAGGATCGTTTTTACTCGACAAAGCAGGGCCATTTTTTTCTGCGTCAATATACATGCTTCTAAATTTATATATATTAAATGGTTTTCCAAATCTTCCTATTCGTTCGTGAGTGTATATTATTGGTCCAGGCGATGATAGTTTTATACCAATAGCTAAGAAAATGTAAACAGGTAATAAAATTATAATAGCTATTATAGAAACTACAATATCTATCAATCTTTTCAGATTAAATTCAAAAGGACTCATCAATTCTTTTGAAATTTGAAGCAATGGTGCAGAATAAGGCGTTGATAAGCGAACGCTTCCTGTTAATATGTCGTACAACGAAGGAATAACCTTTATTACTACATTTTTATTTTCTATGCGATTTAATATGGCATTTATTTGATCGTGTTCTTTGGTTTCGATAGCAATAATTATTTCTTCAATATTGTATTTGTCTATTATCCATGGCAAATCTTTTATTTCTCCGAGATATTGTAAATGTTTTTCAAGGCGAAATTTTCCTTTTTCGGTTACACTTACAAAACCTACAAATAAATTACCGCTTCCACGAAATGCTTTAAATAATTCCTGATATAAATAAAACGCTTTTTTATTGCTACCAACAAGTATTGTATTAAAACCTATTTTTCGTTTGTGAATTTTTCTGATTGTTATGGTTGTAATAATTAATCGCGGAATATAAGTAAAAGTAAATTGTAGGGTTAATAAAGTAAATACGCTTCTGTAATAATCCTGATAACTTACAACATAATCGTCAAGTAAAAGAACAAAAAATAAAAACACTGTACCTAATAAGGTTATGTAAAAAGTTTGCCATAATTCTTTTAATCTCGATCTACGATAAACATCAGAATAGTAACCAATTAAATAATACATTAGTATCCAAAAAAATGGAATTATAAAAAAACCAATAAAAAACTTTAAATCATATTCTAAATTTATTTTATAACCAAAATATTCTGTTTCAATTATAAGTTTTCGGTAACTAAAAAACAAAAACCATACAATTGCCGAAAAAATATAATCAGAAGCTACATACTTTATTGTTTGTAATTTTTTATTCATCAAAAATGTAATAATTTTATGTTATCTATTTCAATTTTTCCGTTTGTGTAATCATCTTGTAAAGTTGAGCGAATAATTACATTATAGTCTAAAGCATCCATATTTTGTGTTACTGTATAAGTTAAATCTATGTATATATGATTAAAACCATTTGGATGAGGGTTAATAATAAGAATATCGTTTGCTACTGATGATTGGAGTTTGTTTACAAGAAGACCTACTGTAAAAGGATGAGTACAACGATAATTAAGTTCCAAGAAAACTGCTGAACCATTTATAGGTAGTTGATAGGCTTCGGACGATTTATAATAAAATTTTTGGCGAATTGCATCAATATAGAATACTCCAAAAGAATTTTGATTTGTATCTGTTGCTGTATAAAGCAAAGTATCTGAACCAGTCATTCTATCTAAGCTAAAGCCATTTCCTTCAAAGTCTTCTACCCATGCAAATATTGTTTCACTTTTATATGAAAATTTAGGAGATAGCTTCAAAATCTTTCCTTCGGGTAAAATTGTATCTATATTTAACATGTTGTAAAACGGGTATGGAGCTCTACTTGCAGCAATTCCGTTAACTTTTATTCCTGCTCTTATAGTTAAAATGTGTCTGCCTGTTTCAAGTACTGGAAAAGTTACAGGCATTTCGTATATGCCTTGAAGATTACCATTTATGTTTACCCATACATCAGTTATTTTATGAGTATTGATTTCTTCATTTGCGACAATTGGTTCAACAGTTGCATTTACTATTTGTATATAAGAAGGTATTTTTTCTTCTTTATCCCACTTACTACATGAAAAAAATATAATCAATAAAAGTGAATATATTATTATTTTCATACAAAATTTAAACAACGAAAGAATTGCAAATTTATTGTATTTTTTAATCGAACGAAAATTTAACTTTTTCCATTATTTCGAAAGCAACTTTTAATGCAAGAAATCCGTGTTCTAGTGTTACTATTGGTGTTGTATCGTTTTCTATCGAATAAATAAATGATTTTAGTTCTTCTAATATTGCGTTATTATTTTGTACTGTTGGATGTTCTGACCACATTTCGATTGACGAAAGTTCGTCTGTAGTATTATTGTTCAATTTTGCGAATATAATTTCTGCTTTCTTATTAAGAAAATCAATTGTAATAGAACTTTCTTTTTGAAAAATTTTTAAATTTCTTAAATTTTCAACCGAAATTCTACTTGATGTTAAATGAGCTACACAGCCATTTTCAAATTCAATGCGTGCATTAGCTACATCAGGCATATTAGTTACTATTGATGCTCCGCTTGCGCTTATTTTTTTTATATTCGAATTAACTATATGCAATATTATATCTAAATCGTGAATCATTAAATTTAATATAACAGATACGTCTAAGCTACGATTAGTAAAAGGTTGCAAACGATGAGCTTCGATGAACGCAGGTTTATTTATAATTTTTTCAACTGCCAAAAAGGCAGGATTAAAACGTTCTATGTGTCCAACTTGAGCTTTTATTCCAGCTTCGTATGCTAAATTTATTAGTTTTTCGGCTGTTTCTACTGTATGAGTAACAGGTTTTTCTATAAAAATGTGCTTATGACAACGTATTGCTTCAACAGCACAATCAAAATGACTAATTGTAGGTGTTACTATATCTACTATATCAACATCATTTAATATTGATTCGTAAGAAGGGTAAGATTTAATTTGATATTCGTTACTAACAAAATTCTGAACAAAAGGATCAATATCATAAAAACCAACTAATTCGACATTTGGAATTTTTTTTAATGCTTGAATGTGGTATTTTCCGAAATGTCCTGCTCCTATTACACCTATTTTTATTGCCATTTATATTGATTTGCACAAAAGTAAAAATTATAAATATGTTCTTATTTTATAATTTAATTTACTTTTCAACAATTTAATTTTAATAAAATAAATTTTCTGCAAAATATTATATAATTTGACTTTTGCTAATCTCACATTCTGGTTTATCAAACTCAACATATTACCCGTCATACTGAATTAATTTCAGTATCTCCCTTATTATCCTTTCTTTTAAAACAGTGTGTATCAGTATGTTGTTTCTGAAACAAATGCAGAAAGACGAAGAGGAGAAAGTGTTTTTAATCCCAAATTATGCATTAGAAAAATATATATGTAGTGAAAATTTCCTTTATGTATTATATAGACCTGTGCACTATTTTTATTATTTTCTTTTTAAGAATTTTTATTAATAGTGAATTTAGCAAGATAAATTTTAATGTTTATAAAGTTATGATTTGATTTTTTTTTATTTAAATTTCATAAATAATATATAAGTTCAGAAAATTATAATTTTTTTCTCTTTGTTTTTTGGTAAGGTATTTATGTTTGTAAAATCAAATTTTTATATTGATTGCTTATTATGAAAAGGTTTATATAGGTTTTTATAAAGTATTGAAAAAATTAACAAATTTTAAACATTAGATAGAATATTTTTTTTCTATATTTGTACGATTTTAAAATTATCGTACATTATTAATATGAAAAAAACGCTACTTAAAGATATAATAATTCAAGCAAGTAGAGAAGTTTTTTCTAAAATAGGCTATAAAAAAACATCTATAGAATATTTATCTAAGGTTATTAACAAAAAGAAGAGTTCTATTTATTATCATTTTAAGTCGAAAGAAGAAATTTTTCAAGCCGTTTTAGAATACGAAGCAAATATTTTAAGGCAAGAAATAATGAAGAAATTACTTACAAAAAAAAGTGCTTCTGATAAACTTTTTATTTATGTTCAAACTCGAATGAATTATATTAAGAAACTTTTAAATTTTTACAATGCTTTACGAGACGATTATTTTAATAAAATACCGTTTATAGAAAAGATGAGAAAAAAATTTGATGAAGAAGAAATTTCCATTATTCGCAACATCTTAGTTGAGGGTGTTGTAACAAAAGAATTTAACATACAGCGACCTGATCTTGCTGCCATTGCTATTTTTACAGCAATGAAAGGACTAGAAATACCTTTTGTTAAAGATTTAGAAGATATTGATGATAAATTAACTTATTTGATGAATATTTTATTTTATGGAATTAAGTCCAAATAAATGTACTATTTAATAAAATTCGTATAGTTTATGAAAAAATTTGCTGAACTTGTAATAAAAAATAGAATAATAATTATAGTAATAACATTTGTTATTACAGCTTTCTTTTCGACACAAATTTCAAAATTGAAAGTAAACCCCGATGTAATAAGTTATTTGCCTAAAAACGACAGTGTTACAAAACTTTTTGATGAAATAGGTCTATCTTATCAAGGAAATACTGTTGCTGTTATAGGTTATCAAAGTGTAAATATTTTTTCAGAAACAGCTTTGAATGAAATAAAAGCTATTACAGATACATTAAGATACTTTAAGGGGTTATCGTCAGTAAATTCTATAATAAACGTAATTGATATAAGAGAAGTAGATAGTATTTTGCAAGTATTACCTTTAATAGACGAAAACAACATTCCAACGACTTTAAAAGAACTCGATTCGTTGAAAAATTACGTGCTTTCTAAAGATATTTATAAAGGTATGCTCGTTTCGGAAGATGCAAGTTCTACTTTAATTACTGCTCGAATTGCACACGACTTTTCTATTAAACCTGATTCACTAATCAAGAAAGATTCAATTGAATTGTATTACCAAAAACTTTATCCTAAACCAATATATGAAGTTAAATATAATAGTGTTAACGACAGCGTATATATTTCTGTCAATAAAACAAATGTTGCCAATGCTATTAGAGATAAAATAACGTCAATGTCTTTGAAAGGGAATCTTTATTTTGGTGGGCTTCCTTATATGACAAGCGATATAGGAAAAATCATTGCACATGATATTGTTTTGCTAGGGATACTTGCTTTTATAATTATACTACTTGTGCTATATTTTTCTTTCAAATCGTGGAGAGGGGTTGTAATGCCAATACTTGCTGTTGGTATAGCTATTATTTGGGTGTTAGGTCTTATGGCATTACTGGGATTTGAAATTACCATGGTAACCAATGCTGCACCTGTTGTTATACTTGCAACAGGAAGCGCATATACTATACATGTAATCAACAGAATAATAATAACTATTTACTACGAACAAGGAGAACTTAAAGACATTATGATTAAAGCTTTAACATACATTATTATACCTGTATTTTTTGCAGCTGTAACAACAATTATAGGATTTATTTCTTTTATTTTTGGAAGTTACCTTGTAATGATTTCGCATTTCGGAATATTCACTGCACTTGGTGTTTTATTCTCTTTTGTTATTGCTATTACGTTTGTACCAGCATTTTTATCTTACTTCCCTTTTAAAAATATAGAAATTAAACAAAAAGAAAGAACTAACTCACCATTAAATATGTTTCTATCAAAAGTTTTTGAATTTACGTTTAATCATAAAAAATATATTCTTACAACATGGATAATACTTATTGTATTGTTTGGATTAGGAATTTTAAAAATAGAACGCAGAGTTGATTTAATGGATTATTTCAAAGAAAATTACCCGAGTAAAAAAACAGAAAATTTTCTTCGACAAACATTTGGTGGAACATCATATTTGTATGTTAACTTCAAATCAGATATTCAAAGCTTAAGAACACTACACTTAATGGATAGCATACAAAACCTCATAAAAAGAATACCTTCGGTAACTCATACTTTATCAGTAATAGATATTTTAAAAGAAATGAATGCGGTAATGGGCGAAGGGAAAACAATTCCCAACAAACAAGAATAAGTTTATAATTTATGGTTTTTACTCGAAGGACAGGAAATATTGTCGCAATTAGTTGCCAACAACAATACCGAAGGTTTAGTTCAAGCAACTATAAACACTTCCGACAGCAAAGTTATGGCAGAAATGGTTAACACACTAGAAAATTACTTTAAAAATTTTAATTATCCCGATGTTAAGTTTTATCAATCGGGTTTCCCAAGCATATATAAACGATTAGATGAAAGCCTTATAAATAGCCAGTTATACAGTTTAATAATTGCAATTATTCTAGTTTATTTCATAATAAGTTATTTATTAAAGTCTTTTAGGACTGGTGTTTTAGCCATTGTACCTATAATTACTACTGTTATTACTTTGTTCGGAACTATGGGATGGCTTCATATTCCGCTAGATATAGCTACTGTTTTAGTTGCATCGGTTACTATGGGGATAGGAATAGATTATGCTATACATTTAATAAATCATGTAACACACGAAATGAAGCAGGGTTTATCGTATTACCAAAGTATTAAAAATGCTGTTGGAATTAGCGGAAGAGCAATAATTATAAATGTTTTATCGGTAACTCTTGGTTTTATAGTTATGATATTTTCCGATTTGGTGCCATTGCAACGTTTTGGATTGCTTATAGGAGTTACTATGATAACTAGTGGCTTATCTACATTAACTTTATTAGTGGCTATTTTGAATTTTAAAAATCACAAATAATATGCGTATGAAAACAACTATTGTATTTTCAGTTTTTTTGTTTATAGCAGTTGTAATTAAAGGACAAACTGCTGCCGAATTACTAAAAAAAATGGATGAAGTTATTTATGCACCCAAAGATCAGACAATTAGTATTAAAATGACAATTTTCGACAGAAACGGTAAATCATCTATTCGCGAAGCAAATACTTTACAAAAAGGTTTTGATAAGCGTCTTTTCCGTTTTACATTACCTGCATCGCAAGCTGGTATAGGATTTTTATCGTTACCAAACAATGTTATGTATTTATATATGCCAGCCTACGAAAAAGAACGTCGTATAGCAGCAAGTGCTAAAAATCAAAATTTTGCTGGTTCAGATTTCAGTTTCGACGATATGGAATCAAAATCTTACGTTGATAAATACGACGCAATCTCTTTGAAAACAGAAAAAAATGATTTTATACTTGAACTTAAACCAAAACCCGAAAATAAAACAGATTATTCAAAACTAATAATCACTTTAGGTAAAGATAACTACTATCCAAAAAAAGTACAATATTTCGACAAAACAAGCAACCAAATAAAAGAATTAAATAATCAAAAAATTGAAAAAATAGGCAATTACTGGGTTGCCACATTATTCGAAATGAAAGATTTACGAAAAGGAACAAAAACTCAAATGGAATTCACTTCTGTAAAATACGATACGGGCTTATCCGACGATGAATTTACTGTTCGTAAACTTATTCAAAAATAAAATAGTATGAAAAGGCTTAGTTTTTTATCATTCTTAATTTTTATTTATTATATAGCTTTTTCGCAGTCTGAATATATACAATGGAAGGGTTATTTTCAGCCCGATCATCGTATAAATTATAATAATGGTAATTGGTTATGGAACGAAAACCGACTTTCTTTGCAGTTTTTTAAATCGTACGAAGAAAAAGCAAAAATAACAACCGATATTTGGTTAAGAACCTTAGGATTGCCAAATGAGCAACAATGGATTAAAATTCCAGAAATAAGAGAAGCAAAAATTGAAGTTTTCGATTTTATTATACCAAAGCTCGATATTGCAATAGGTAGGCAACGTATAAAATGGGGCACAGCCGACAAAATAAATCCTACCGATAACCTGAACCCACACGATTTAGAAGATATTTGGGATTTTGGACGACACAAACCTAGCGACGCTATCTGGTTTAAATATTATCCAAATGATAAAAGCAAGCTTGAAATGGTATATTTACCATTGTTTCATCATATACAAATGCCTATAGGAGTGTATGCAAACTTATTAACAACGGAATTTAGTTTTCCCGATAGCTTTTCTGTGAAACAAATGCCAGGATATCCGCCATTGCCTTTACCTAATAAAATAGGGATTATTGTTAATGATGTTTCTACTAATTATTTAAATCCTGCTTTGAATGCAAAAAATTCATCATTTGCTTTCAGAGCTTCGCATCAAATATTTGAAATAGATTTTTCTGCATCTTATCACTATGGCTACGATGGGATACCAATTTCTACTAACGCTTTTGTTGAACTTGATAGTATAGATTTTTTAAAGCAAAGAGCTTATATAAATGTAACAGCACAGCTCGAATATCCAAAATTTCATCGTTTTGGTTTCGACTTTACAACTAGCTTAAAAGGGATAGGAATTTGGGGCGAAGCTTGCTTAACTATGCCAGAAAAAGATTATGTTCTTAAAACCCATACACCCGATATGAATCAAATTTTAGGATTTGATGCGGGTATTGTTACTGAAGTTTCCGATTCTGTGATTTTTGAAAAAAATAAACCCTGGTTGAAATTTGTTTTAGGCGGCGATTACACATTTAAAAATGGTATTTATACAAACATCCAATATTTGCACGGATTTTTGCACGAAAGAGGTTCAAAAGAGCTAAATGATTATTATTTAATTAGAATAGAAAAACGTTTTTTTAACGATAAAGTCAAGTTTTCGCCTATTAGTGGAGGATTAGTTGTAAACGATTATAAAAAATTTAAAGACAACTATGCTTTTATGTTAATACCAGAATTTACATACTTTCCAAACGATAATACAGAACTTATTATTGGAACTAAAATTATTGAAGGGAAGGGAAAAGGTACATTTAATTCGCTAAAAGATTTCGACGAAGTTTTTGTTCGAGTAAAATATTCATTTTAATAATCATTGTTTTGGCTGTTTGCTTTTTTTATTTTATCAAAAAATATAAAAGTTTTTATCATGTAAACAATATAAAGCAAATGAATATTTGTTACAACTAAAATGGCAAATAAAAGCTACTAATTCACAATTAACAACATGTACAATGCAAATGAAAACTTAATATCATCTTAAGTACGATTTATACTTAATAAAATAAATACAATAGGTCAACATAAATGCGGAATTAAACTATTAAGTAATTTAAGTA